>JANYJT010000011.1 GCA_025358395.1 Bacteroidia bacterium | reverse complement strand
CCCGAATCGTTCAATGAAAAGAACCCGATCCCTGAAAGTCTCAAGGCCTTTTACGAATACCACTCCACCCTGATGGAACCATGGGACGGACCCGCCTCCATGGTATTCTCGGACGGGAGATATATTGGCGGTACATTGGATCGCAATGGATTAAGACCTTCAAGGTATGTGATTACGAAAAATGACCTGATTGTGATGGGTTCTGAGGTCGGTGTACAAGTCTTCAAGCCGGAGGAGATTAAGGAGAAGGGTCGTCTTCGTCCGGGCAAACTATTGCTGGTAGATACCCAGCTGGGAATTCTGATTCCTGATAAGGAGGTGAAGGCTGACCTTAGCCGTAGAAATCCTTACATCAACTGGCTCAAGGAGAACAGGCTGATGCTCGAAGACATTGTCGTCAAACAGCGTGTGCCTTCCAACATGGGCGACCAGTTTGGAGTTTTCAGCAAAGTCTTTGGATACAGCAAAGAGGAGATGCAGGTGGTGATCAAAGAGATGGCCGAAACAGCCAATGAACCAACAAGCTCGATGGGAAATGATACGCCGCTGGCAGTTTTTTCTGATAAACCTAAAAGATTTTTCAGCTATTTCAGACAGCTTTTTGCGCAGGTAACCAATCCACCAATTGATCCGATCCGCGAAGGACTGGTCATGTCGCTTACCAACTACATTGGTTCACTCAGCAGCAACATATTGGACGAAACACCGAACCATTGCAAGCTGATTAAGTTTGATAGTCCGATTATCACAAATACGGACTTGGGAAAAATCAAGGACCTCAAGCACGAAGTGTTTAACCATGCCACCATTCCGATGGTTTTCCCCATCAAAGAGGGTGTTGAAGGATTTAAGAAAGCCTTCAAAAAAATGCTGGAAAATGCAGAAAAGGCTGTCGACGAAAAGAAAAACTTCATTATCCTCACGGACAGGACTATCTCTCAGGAAATGGTACCAATACCTTCCCTTCTTTCTGTGGCGGCAGTCCATCACCACCTGATTAAAACAAAAAAGAGGATGCAAATCGGTATTCTTGTCGAGAGTGCCGAACCGCGCGAGATCATGCACTTTGCCCTTCTTTTGGGCTATGGTGCCAGTGCCATCAATCCTTATCTTGCATTTGGCGCCATCAGTCATCTGGTAAGGGAAGGCGAGATCAAGCTTCCTTACGCCGAGGCAAGAAAAAATTACATCAAAGCCATTGACAAAGGATTGCTGAAAGTGCTATCCAAAATGGGTATTTCTACGCTTCGTTCCTACCACGGATCGCAACTTTTCGAAGCTGTAGGGGTCAGCGATGAATTAATTGACGAATATTTTAAAGGAACTTCTTCCCGCATTAGCGGCGTAGGTTACAAAGAATTATTTGAGGAAGCGGTGATGTTTCACAAAGAGGCTTATGACAAGGAGCAGAAAAAAGTAATTTTTGACTCTAACGGAGAATATCACTACCGAAACAATGGTGAGCACCATGCCTGGAATCCTGAATCCATTGCCCTGCTTCAGTGGGCAACCAAAACGGATAACTATGAAGTATTCAAGAAATTCAGTACCCTGGTTGACAAACAAAACAGAAAACCGGCCTTTGTCAGAGGTGCCCTGAAATGGAAAATGAATCCCATTCCAATCGCAGAAGTGGAACCGGCTGAAGCAATTTTAAAGCGATTTGTAACCGGTGCCATGTCCTATGGCTCCATATCAAAAGAGGCCCACGAAGCGCTTGCCATGGCTATGAATGAAATTGGCGGCAGAAGCAATACCGGAGAAGGGGGTGAAGATCCGGAACGTTTTGGTACCAACAAGAACTCCAAAATCAAACAAATTGCTTCAGGCCGCTTCGGGGTAACGAACAATTACCTGATGAATGCCGACGAGTTGCAGATAAAAATTGCACAAGGAGCTAAACCTGGTGAGGGAGGTCAATTACCAGGATTTAAGGTTAACAAAATCATCGCAAAGACCCGCAACTCAACACCAGGAATTACTTTAATCTCGCCCCCACCACATCACGATATTTATTCTATTGAGGATTTGGCTCAGTTGATATTCGATTTGAAAAATGTCAATCCAAGGGCCAAAGTTTCAGTCAAACTTGTATCTGAAACAGGCGTAGGGACAATTGCAGCAGGCGTAGCCAAAGGGTTTGCAGACATTATCATCCTGAGTGGTTGTGAAGGTGGAACAGGAGCCTCACCGGCAAGTTCAATCAAGCATGCCGGGTTACCCGCCGAATTCGGCATTGCCGAAACACAACAAACGCTGGTCATGAACAACCTCCGCGGCAGGGTAAAACTGCAGGTCGACGGACAGTTAAAAACCGGACGTGATGTTGTGATCATGGGGATGCTGGGAGCTGAAGAATTTGGCTTTTCCACTGGTGCACTTATCTCGCTGGGCTGCATCATGATGCGCAAATGCCACCTCAACACATGTCCGGCGGGTATCGCAACCCAAAACAAAAATCTCCGCAAGCGATTTCTGGGCCGGTCGCAATATGTGATCAATTATTTCCAGTTTATTGCCAGAGAGATCCGCGAATACATGGCCGAAATTGGCGTTCGCAACTTTGATGACCTGGTGGGTCGTTGTGACCTGCTTGAGGTCAATCCTGAGGTTACCAACTGGAAAATGAAAAACGTTAATTTCTCAAAATTCCTCTATCTTCCAGAAGAATCCAAGATCTATCCAATTCGCAATACGCATCCAAATAAGCGTGAGCTGGATGACGTTTTGGATGTAGCCCTGATCCGCGAGGCAAACAAGGCGATCAAAAGTGGAGAGAAAGTTTGGATCGGACACAACATCAACAATGTTATGCGAACCACGGGGGCGATGCTTTCCGGTGAGATTTCAAGAAGATATGGTGAGATGGGCCTGCCAAAAGATACGATCAATTGCACGTTCAAAGGTTCTGCCGGACAAAGTTTTGGCGGATTCCTGGTTAAAGGAGTTTCTTTCAGACTGGAAGGTGATTCGAACGACTATTTAGGAAAAGGATTGTCAGGCGGAAAAATTGTGGTAGTGCCCCCTATCGGAACAACCTTCGAACCGCACCAGAATATAATTGTAGGTAACACTACATTATATGGCGCCACAGGCGGAGAAGTATACATCAAAGGTGTTGCCGGTGAGCGTTTTTGCGTTAGAAACTCAGGAGCTAAGGCGGTCGTAGAAGGGACAGGAGACCATTGTTGCGAATACATGACCGGAGGACGCACGGTGGTACTTGGAACCACCGGACGAAATTTCGCTGCAGGTATGAGCGGTGGAATTGCCTATGTACTGGACGAAAACGGCGATTTCGATTACTATTGCAACAAGGGGCTGGTAGAACTTGGTCCGGTCGAAGACAGAGCCGACATCCAGGAACTTCAGGAATTAATTCAAAAACACATGCTTTATACCCAGAGTCAGCAAGCCGAAAAAATATTGACTAACTGGGAGGAGTACCTTCCTAAGTTTGTCAAGGTTATTCCATTGGAATACAAAAAGGTGTTAAATGAAGCAAAACTAAAAGAGGTAAAACGGAAGCTGGAAATGGCCGAAGATGCGCCTAACATAAGAGAATAAGTTTAGAGTACTTGGAGTTGGGAGTACTTAAAGTTATTAGGAAGATGCTCCACAAAATTGCAAGTTGATTGAATTTTGAAGGTTCCTAACTTTAAGTACTTTAAGTACTCCAAACTCTAAGTACTTTATGTGAAATGAAAAGATTTAATTGAATAAGAAATGGGAAATCCAAAGGGTTTTATTGAAATAGAGAGAAAATTAGGCGGCTACCGACCAGTCAGTGAACGTATTGGTGATTTCGGAGAGGTTGAGCAGACGCTTGACGAACAGGATCGCATCAATCAGGCCTCAAGATGCATGGATTGCGGCGTTCCCTTTTGCCACTGGGCCTGTCCGGTAGGAAGTAACATTCCTGAATGGCAGGATGCGGTTTACCATGGGAAATGGGATGAGGCATACAATATTTTAACCAAAACAAATAGTTTTCCTGAATTCACAGGAAGAGTTTGTCCGGCACCCTGCGAAAAATCTTGTGTCCTGGCTATCCACGACGAGTCTGTGACGATTCGCGAGAATGAATGCGCCGTTGTTGAACACGCCTTTGATCTGAATTTGGTGCATCCCAATGTACCGGAAAAAAGAACCGGGAAAAAGATCGCGGTGGTTGGTTCCGGTCCAGCCGGACTATCCGTAGCAGATTTGCTTAACCAGGCCGGACATTCCGTCACTGTCTTTGAGCAGGACGATGAAATTGGCGGATTACTGCGTTATGGGATTCCCGATTTTAAACTCAACAAAGGAATAATTGACAGACGACTTGAATTGTTTATCAAAGAAGGAGTCATATTTAAAACGAACACCAAAGTTGGGGTAGATATCTCTGAAAAGAATCTTCTTACGGACTTTGATGCTGTGTGTCTTGCCTGCGGAGCCATGCAACCAAGGGATCTGAAAACGACTCCTGGAAGGGATCTGAATGGGATCTATTTTGCCATGGATTATCTCAAACAACAGAACAAAGTGGTAAAAGGTGAGGCATTTTCTGATTCTGTACGGGTACTTGCGAAGGACAAAAAAGTATTGGTCATCGGGGGTGGTGACACAGGCTCAGATTGTGTGGGAACCGCCATCCGCCAGAAGGCACATTCCGTTACCCAAATTGAGATTCTTGAAAGACCTTCCGAACAAAGGGCTGAAGACAATCCATGGCCATTTTGGCCGAATACGCTTCGCACTTCCAGCTCTCATCTCGAAGGGTGTGAGAGGCGCTGGTCTCTGAATACCAGTCGGTTCATCGGTGAAGATGGAGTCTTAAAGGCCGTGGAAGTCGTCAAAGTGGAATGGACCAAAAACAATGGGCAAATGACCATGAGAGAGCTTCCGGGTACAGAAGAGATCATCGAAGCCAACCTTGTCATGTTGTCACTGGGATTTTTATCTCCGGTTCATGAAGGAATACTTGATAGTCTTAAAGTTGATTACGATGCCCGTGGAAATGTCAAGGCGCAAGATTTTGCAACAAGTGTAGACAAAGTATTTGTGGCAGGTGATGCAACCCGTGGTGCCAGTTTGGTTGTTCACGCCATCCGGTCAGGTAGGGATGCGGCTTTGAAGATTCATGAATTTGTTTCGAAATAAAAATCACAATAACGCTTTTTAGGTCAGTTATTTTATTGCAGCATTTATCTCCGGTATTTGAAATTTTCGATTGTTTCAGCAAATTTTTTATCTTTGTTAGTAAACTCAGAAAAAGTCAGCTACCATGGAACTACAATTTATTACGAACTATAAAGGCCGCAAAAGCGCTGTTCAATTATCCATGAATGACTGGCTTAAAATTCAAAGGGATTTTAAAGAACTTGAACGGTTGCTTGATAAAAAAGCCTTTTTTGAAGATCTTAAAGAGTCTGTTGAAGAGGTAAAATTAGCCAAGGAGGGCAAAGTAAAACTGCAATCGGCTAAAGACTTCCTCAATGAACTTTAAAGTTGTAGTTACCACGAGTTTTAAAAAACAAGCCAAACATCTCTTAAGAAAATATCCATCTTTAATACAAGAGCTGGAGGTATTATTTGAATCCCTTTCAAAAGATCCCAAGCAAGGTATTCCTATTGGATATGAATGCCATTCACGTATCACCAAACATATTGAAAAAATTATCATGAGAAGAAATTTACTCCCACTATTTGTCAGCCTCATTTTGACCATTGCCAATCTTGGTCTGTCTGCTCAAAATAAACCCATCGAAAAAGCCGACTACAGATTGGCTGAAAGGTTTTCCCCGACCAAGATAAGTAAGATGGTTTTTAGCACATCAGTCGTCCCGAAATGGATCAAAACAGGAGACCAGTTCTGGTATTCAGACACAACCTCTGAGGGAGTAACGTATCAACTGGTTGATCTGGATAAGAAAACCAAAACATTGCTGTTCGACAATCATAAAATGGCTGCGATGCTGACCAAAATCACCAAAGATCCTTACGACTGGCAGCACCTTCCTCCGATTAAACTAAAATATAAAAAGAACGATACTGTTTTTCAGTTCGACGTAACCAGTAGCCAGGATGAGGAAAAGAAAAAGGAGGAGTCTTCGGCATCGAAAAAAGATTCGACACTTACAGCCAAAAACAGCAAGCTGCAGAAAAGCGATGCAAAAACCGCGGTTGACAAAGAAAAGGACAAAGTAAAAAAGAAGGTGTTTCACCTCGAATACAACCTCAAAACCGGAGAACTCGATCAAATCAAAGATTGGAAAGAAGAAAAGGAGAATCCCGATTGGGCCAATATTTCACCTAACGGCGAATACATCCTCTTCGCACGGGATTACAACCTTTGGTGGATGGACAAGGAAAACTACCTGAAAGCCAAAAAAGATGATAAAGACACCACAGTCGTTGAACACCAGCTAACAACTGATGGAGTAAAGGATTACGAGTACGGAGGAGGTTTCACTGCGACAGAAAACGATGACGAAAAAAAGATCAAAGAGGAGAAGAAAAAAAGAAAAAGTGCCTATATCAGTTGGTCTCAAGACTCCAAAAAATTTGCCCTGATCAGGAATGACAGCCGCAAAGTGAAAGATTTGTGGGTGATTAATGTCTTGAAGGAACCACGTCCGGAATTGCAAACTTATAAATACCAGATGCCGGGAGAGAAAGAGTCTCCGCAGGATGAATTGTGGATTTTTGATCTGGCAACAAAAAAGGGAAGAAAGATTGCTGTTGACCAATTCAAAGATCAAACGCTCTCTATCCACAGGTCAAATCTCACAAACAAGGATAGACTTGAAGATTATGTGCCGAGCAAATGGTTGTCTGAGACATCCGACAAGATTTACGTCACCCGGAAAAGCCGCGATCTGTACCGGACAGATATTTGCTCGGTGAACACAGAAACAGGTGAAACCAAGGTTTTGATTGAAGAACGGATGAACACCTATATCGAAACAAAAAGATTGTTCACCATCGGCAACGGGAAAGAGTTCGTTCATTGGTCTGAACGGGATGGCTGGGCCCATTATTATCTCTATGACGAAAATGGATCCATGAAGAATCAGATTACCTCCGGTCCTTGGCATTGTGGTGAGATTGTCAAAATCGATGAGAAAAGCAGGGTGATGTATTTTGTAGCCAACGGTCGCGAAGCCAATGAAAACCCCTATTACGAACATTTATACAGGGTAAATCTGGATGGTACCGGTCTTCAGCTGCTGAACCCGGGTAACTTTACCTTTAACATGGATATGAGCGATTCATACCGGTATTTTATCAACACCTTTTCGAGAGTTAATACGGCTCCCAAGTCTGAGATCCGCGACAATACCGGAAAGCTGGTCATGGAATTGGCAACAGCCGATTTAAGAAACCTTTTCGCGGCAGGTTATAAATTTCCTGAAACTTTCAAAGCCAAAGCTGCTGATGGGATTACAGATATCTATGGTGTGATGTACAAACCTTTCAATTTCGATTCGACAAAGTTGTATCCGTTGATCGAATATGTCTATCCCGGTCCGCAGACGGAAGCTGTAAATGCCGCATTCTCCAGCAAGATGGATCGGACAGACCGGGTGGCGCAGCTTGGGTTTATAGTCATCACCCTGGGAAACAGAGGAGGAAATCCGAATCGTTCCAAGTGGTACCACAATTATGGGTATGGCGATTTAAGGGATTATGGACTGGCTGACAAAAAATATGTTGCCGAGCAACTGGCCGACAAATATAAATTTATCGACATCACAAAAGTTGGAATAACCGGTCATTCGGGTGGCGGTTTCATGTCGACAGCGGCATTGTGTCAGTACCCTGACTTTTACAAGGTAGCCGTCTCCTCTTCGGGCAACCATGAAAACAACATCTACAACCGATGGTGGAGCGAA
This sequence comes from Bacteroidia bacterium, assembly GCA_025358395.1. The sequence goes on along the minus strand of JANYJT010000011.1, from coordinate 8,617 downwards.
ACCCACCAGGGAGTCAAAGAAAAAGTGACCGAAACCGGCGAAACACAGTTCCTCTACGAAATTGAAAAAAACACAGCATTGGCCAAAAACCTGAAAGGCAAGCTATTGCTGATAACCGGCGACATTGACGACAACGTTCATCCGGGAAATACCATTCGGATGGCCAATGCCCTGATCAGGGCAAACAAGCGTTTCGACTTCTTTATGATGCCGGGCCAACGGCATGCTTATGGCGACTTCACGGAATATGCCTTCTGGTTGAAAGCTGACTATTTCTGTAAACACCTGATTGGCGACTATTCCATCAGCACCGATATTTTCGAAATGAACAGGGAGACACTTGTGATGCCGGGCAAATAAAGTTTGTTTGAAAAGTTTATAACGTTTAAAGGGTTTGAAATGTTCGTGCATCTGAACATTTCAAACCCTTCAAACTTTTCAAACATTATAAACGAATTCCTCCCGACTCCGGAAATTATTTTATGACCTTAGAATCTTCGAGGATCACATCATATTTATACCCATATCCAAAATCCTTGTCGACCGCCAAAACCCCTTCAAGCGTTACAACTGCACCAACTGCTACTGTATCAAGAGTTGTAATTGTTAAATCATAAGAGCCATTGGCTTCTGTTCCATCCTGAAGGTGAATCCAATTCTTGCTCATAATCTCCGCGCTGAATTTAACAACTTGTCCGGTAACTTTAACTTTTTTACCGGCATAAGTTGCCTTGTTGGCAAAAAGATCGGCCAACTTTATAGCGCCTGTAACAGGTTCAACTTTGAGCCCCTCAACTCTTTCGATCGACTGTCTGCCTTTTGTTGTAAGCGCTTCAGCCTTCTTCTCCCGGATTGGCTGATCGCTCAATTCCATGATAAACTGAATGCTCTCAAAAACTCTGTTCAGCTCTTTGCTCTTGAAATTTTGCATCTCCATACCAGTTTTGTAATAGTATGTTTTGCCCTTTTCAGCTTCAAAACGCGTCACAGCAGCCCAGTAATCTTTGCCATTTTCGGTAAGCAACAAGTAGGTATAGCCACTGGTTTGAATTACATCTTTGGCCACTACAGTGTGCATTTCTACTGCAGGAGCCATCGTCTCATTAGGCGTAGATGGTTTGCTTTCTGTTTTTTTTACTTTGGCATTGTTGCAACTTGCCAGCAAAACCAATGCAAATACGAAATAGTAAATAGACTTCATGGTAAGAAAATTATGAGTTATGAGTTATAAGATATAAGACAGGAGAAAAAATTGATGAATGATGGATGATGGATGAATTATTCATCTTTTAGATCAATTTTTGACAGATTGTTATAGGCTTTCCAGGCTATACCTCCCACAACAACGATGACAACGATCAAAGCAACCGGGAAAGATGAGGCGCTTCCGCTACCGTAAGAGTGGAGACCTGAGAGATAATAGTTCACGCCCAGATAGGTCATCAGGACACACAACAATCCGGCTACAGAAGCCAGGTTGACTGCAAACCATCCACGGTATCCCGGCATCAAACGCATGTGCGTAATGAAGGCATACACAAGAATGGTTACCAGCGACCAGGTCTCTTTTGGATCCCATCCCCAATATCTTCCCCAGGATTCATTCGCCCAAATGGCACCAAGAAAAGTCCCGATCGTGAGCAGATAAAGTCCCAAAATCATTGACGCTTCGTTGATCCAGGTCATGTGGCGGATGTTGCGCTGAACACGCAATTTGTTCTCAGGCTTTACCAGACTGGCCGATAGCATGTTCAGCAATCCAATGATCGCGCTTACGCCTAAAAATCCATAACTGGCAGTGATAACAGCCACATGAAGTGCAAGCCAGTAAGATTTCAAGACAGGAACCAGATTGGTAATTTCCGGATTAAGCCAGCTCATCTGCGCCACGAAAAGTGTAAGTCCGGAAAGCAAAGCAGCAGCACCCATCACCATCGGGTTTCTCCGGGCAAAAATCAATCCTGCCAGCATCCCGGCCCAGGCAATGTAGATCATTGATTCATACCCATCGCTCCAGGGCATATGGCCCGCAATGTATCCCCGGATAATCAGACCGATTGTATGCAGAGCGAATCCGGCCAGAAAAATCCAACCGGTGTACAGGACAATTTTTTGGTTCATTGAACCGGTTGTGAGCAGTGCCCTGAAATAGAAAACCATCAATACCAATCCCGTCAGCAAATAGAGGAAAGTCAAATCTTTGAAAATGTTTACCCTGTTGTAGAGGATCTCCAGATTCTGCTTGGCAGCTCCGGGAATCAATTCCGATCCAAGCTTTCGCTGAAACTGCTCTATCAAAGCGAGATCCGCCTTTTGGCGCGATTCATCATTGTTTTGAACAGCATTCAAGTAATCCGAGAATACTTTGACAATCATGGCACCGGATGTCGAAGCAGGAGCAGTGGTAAGGTCCTCCCATTTTGTATTCTTGGGATCTGATGAAGGAAACATACGAAGAAGTTCCCCTTTGAAGACCAGGTAAGCGACATTCAGCCTGTCGTCAACCTTGATGATGGCATTGTCGAATGTACCACGTTCAGATGGCTGCTTGGCGTAAGCCTCGCCTACCTCCTTCATCATTTTATAGTTGCCCTTGCCGTCAAAGAAGTCAGCAAATGAGGCTTTTCCCGAAGAAATGCCTAGAAGTTGTTCAATTTTACTTTCCGACACGACAATCATAGGCACTTTTTGCCAATCTTCAGGATAAGTGATCATGCTCAAAACGGCTTGCTCCGGCGATAGACCGTTTAAACTCTCTGAACGGGAAATCTTCATGACAACTTCATAGGCCAACGTACTGAATGGTTCCACTCGGCCATCGTGTCCCTGTACCCATACTCCGGCAAAATCCCTGGCAGCTTTTTTTGAAACTTCGGCGCCAATAACCTGTCCGGAAAGAAATACCAAAGAGAGAAGCAGCATGGCCTTAACGGGTTTCGATGCCTTTTGCATCAAACGGAAGAAATAACTCTTCTTGTTAAATATGGAAAGTAGGATGGCCACAAACAGAAGACAATAGCCAATATAAGTCAAAATAGTGCCGGGCATATCCCTGTTAACTGACAGAATAGTCCCTTTCTCGTCCTGATCAAAAGAGGATTGATAAAACCTATATCCTCTATGTTTCAACACGTTATTCATGTAGATGGAGAAATCCATGTTCACTCCTTGTTCCTTATCAATCAATGTTACTTCACTCTTGTAGGAGGATGGACTCATCGATCCGGGATATCGGATCAGTTGAAAATCTTTCAAATGGATGGCAAAAGGCAAAATTTCAGTTTTTGGACCAATCCATATTTCAAAGTCTGCACCATTGAATTGTCCTTTGACAGAAACTGCCTGACCTTCGTCGCTTATCAACACCGTCACAAACTCTTCTTTCGAGCCATCCGATAATTTCACTTTTACACCTTTTCCCTGCTTCATCATTCCGCCCATCCGGGATCCGGACTGATTGCCAGTCTGAGCATTGTAAAGATATTCGACAGACCTGACTTTCAATTTCTTTCCGTTCAAATCAAAAGAAGCATTGATTGCACCTTCCGAGAATGGGGTCAAGAGTACTTTTTGTTCACCCTCCAAATGCAATTCTCCCTGCGATACCAGCATGTGAAAATATTGATCAGAAGTGACTAGCTCGGAAGAGGACTCTCCTTCTCTGATGTGAATGACACCCTCTTCACCTATATACCTTGTTACACCGGCACCAATAACCATTATAATAAATGCGAGGTGAAATAGTCCGACGGTCATTTTCTCCTTCTTGTATAACCTGTTTCGGAAATAAATTACGCCCATGGCCACTGAAAGGAAAACCAACAACAGCTCGAACCAAAGTGAGCCATAAACCAATGCCTTGGCTGCTTCAGCTCCATAAGAACTTTCTACAAAGGTGGCCACGCCAAGAACAACAGCAAGAAGCAACAAGGCAAATCCGGCAGTGGTAGTGGAAAATATGGTTTTCTTCAATTGTGTGATCATAACATGAATTTAAGTATCAAATAGACTCGCAAAAATAAGAAAAAACCAATCGTAAAATGTAAAAAAGGAGTCCCGAAAGACCCCCTTTTTTGTAATAATTACAATTTAGAACTGTTACAGGCAAAAATTAGCGCCTGTGTAAATTATCCATTCTTCTTAACATTGGCTTGAGCAGCTGCCAAACGTGCGATCGGCACACGGAAAGGAGAACAACTGACATAGTCTAAACCAACCTTATCGCAGAATTCGACAGAACTTGGTTCACCACCATGTTCACCGCAAATACCGATTTTCAGTCCTGGTTTGGTTGAGCGGCCTTTGGTAACTCCCATCTCCACCAGAATACCAACACCATGCTGATCCAGAATCTGGAAAGGATCATTTTTCAGGATTCCCCTGTCAAGATAATCAGGAAGGAATTTCCCGGCATCGTCACGGGAGAATCCCATGGTCATCTGGGTAAGGTCATTGGTACCAAATGAGAAGAAATCAGCCTCTTTGGCAATATTTTCAGCTGTTAAGGCAGCCCTTGGAACCTCAATCATCGTTCCGACCAGGTAGTCAATTTTTGCGTTTCTTTCCGCAAAAACTGTTTGAATGGTCGCATGGATGACATCCGTCTGATTTTTCAACTCAGCAACAGTGCCCACTAGCGGCACCATAATTTCAGGTCGAGCATCAACACCTTTGGCTTTGAGATTCAGGGCTGCCTCAATGATGGCGCGAGCCTGCATTTCAGTTATTTCGGGATAAGTAATCCCCAAACGGCAACCACGGTGGCCTAACATAGGATTAAATTCCTCCAAGTCACTTATTTTGGATTTGATTTGATCTAAAGTAAGGCCCATCTCCTCGGCAAGTTCCTTCTGCATAGCCAGTTCGTGTGGCACAAATTCGTGCAATGGCGGATCGAGCAAACGTACTGTTACACCATATCCGGCCATTGCTTCGAAGATTCCCTCAAAGTCGGCGCGCTGATATGGAAGTAATTTTGCCAGGGCAGCCTTTCTGCCGTCAATGGAAGAAGCCAGGATCATTTCACGCATGGCTTTGATACGGGCGCCCTCAAAAAACATGTGCTCAGTACGGCAAAGTCCGATGCCTTTTGCACCAAATTGACGAGCTTTGACTGCATCATTTGGCGTATCGGCATTGGTACGAACAGACATGCGGGTATATTTGTCGGCCAGTTCCATCACTTTCGCAAAATCATCGCTGATAGTTGCTTCCTGGGTTTTGACTTTTCCGTCAAAAACTTCACCAGTGGAGCCATTCAGTGAGATCCAGTCACCTTCGTTGTAAACTTTTCCTGCAGCTTCCATCGTACGGGTCTTGTAGTTGATCCTCAAGGCACCTGCACCGGAAACACAGCATTTCCCCATTCCACGTGCAACAACAGCGGCATGAGAAGTCATCCCGCCTCTTGCAGTTAAGATACCACGGGCAATGTTCATACCTTCAAGATCTTCAGGAGAAGTCTCAATCCTTACCAGGATAGAGTTCTCATATTTTTTTGCTTCATCGGCGAAGAAAACAATCTGGCCTGTTGCCGCTCCCGGTGAAGCCGGAAGGCCTTTGCCAATTAATTTGGCAGTTTTGAGTGCATTAACATCAAATACCGGATGCAAAAGTTCGTCCAACTTATTAGGCTCTACTCTTAACATGGCTGTTTTCTCGTCGATCTTACCTTCACTCAAAAGGTCAACGGCAATTTTTAACATCGCTGCACCGGTACGTTTGCCATTGCGGGTTTGCAGCAACCAGAGTTTACCATCCTGAATGGTAAATTCTATGTCCTGCATGTCCTTGTAATGACCTTCCAGTTTTTCCTGAATTTCCATCAGCTGACTGTAGGCTTTTGGCATGGTTTCTTCCAGTGAAGGAAATTTAGAGGAACGCTCTTCCTCTGTAACATTTTGAAGTTCGGCCCAACGCTGCGAACCAATTTTGGTGATCTGCTGTGGGGTACGAATACCGGCTACAACATCTTCACCCTGAGCATTGATCAGGTATTCACCAATGAACATATTTTCTCCTGTTGAAGCGTCACGGGTAAAACCAACACCTGTTGCCGAGTTTCCACCCATGTTTCCAAAAACCATTGCCTGAACATTGACAGCTGTTCCCCACTCAACAGGAATGTTGTTAAGTCTTCGGTAATATATGGCACGATCATTCATCCAGCTTTCAAAAACGGCGGCGACTGCACCCCAAAGTTGCTCCCATGGATCAACAGGAAAATCTCTGCCTGTTACATTCAAAACGGCAGCTTTGAAGCGAAGAACCAAAGTTTTCAAATTTTCAACTGTAAAATCAGTGTCTTCTTTGATACAATTTTCCTCTTTCATGTGCTCGATGATCTCTTCGAAAGGATCAATATCCGTCTTACTGTGAGGTTTCATACCCAACACAACATCACCATACATTTGTACGAAACGTCGGTAAGAATCCCAGGCAAAGCGTGGATTTCCTGACTTCAGCGCGATACCTTCAACTGCCAAGTCATTCAAACCAAGGTTCAGGATGGTGTCCATCATACCTGGCATAGAAGCTCTTGCTCCTGAACGAACAGAAACTAAACAGGGATTTTCTTTCGAACCAAATTTGGTTCCTGTAATATTTTCAATGTATGCGACTGCTGCTTGCACATCTTTCCCGATCAACGAGAATGCCGCATCTTTACCATTTGCAGTAAACTCGGTACAAACGTCAGTGGTAATTGTGAATCCGGGTGGAACTGGTACACCAATGAGATTCATCTCAGCCAGGTTAGCACCTTTGCCACCCAACAAGTTTTTCATCCCTGCACGACCTTCTGCCTGGCCGTTGCCAAATGTATAAACATACTTCGTCATAAAATATAAATATTTGGTTTGAGAATTACATCCCTTTCATAAAATTGCCTGCAAAGTTAAAATTTATAACATAACGATTTAATGATAATTACCCTATTTTTGCAAAAAAATAAATGAATGCGGATCGTCTTAATAGGTACGGGAAATTTAGCCACAAGATTGGGATTGGCTCTTCGTGCCAAAGAGATTGAAATTACTCAGGTTTTTGGCCGTTCTGAATCAAAAGGCATTCCTTTGTCCCTGATGCTGGAGAGCTCTTTCACCACCTCCAAAATGGAAATCAGAACTGATGCTGACTTGTATATTCTGGCTGTCACTGAGGAAGCTATCCCTGAAATCCCGGTCAACTCTGCGATTAGCAATCAATTGATCATTCATACCTCCGGGAGCGTTCCAATGGAAATCCTTGCACCGTTCTCTCCGAATTACGGGGTTTTTTACCCTTTGCAAACTTTATCCAGCCAAAAGGATGTCGATTTCGGAACCATTCCAATTTGTATCGAGGCCAACAACACGCACAATCTGGAAAAACTACAACAGCTGGCCAATCTCATTTCGGGGCAAGTGTTTCACATTGATTCAACAAAGCGAAGACAGCTTCACCTGGCAGCCGTTTTTGTTTGTAACTTTGTGAACCATTTATATTCCATCGGAGCACAGCTTCTAAAAAATCAGAATCTTGATTTTGAAATACTTAAGCCATTAATACTTGAAACTGCCCAAAAGGTGATGACATTTCCACCGGAGGAAGTTCAAACAGGGCCTGCAATGCGCGGAAATCAAATGATTTTGGAACTTCACCTTAAGATGCTGGAACAACTTCCCGAATGGCAAAACATCTATCAACTTATCAGTCAAGATATTAAACAATTGCATCAATAATATGGCATTTTTCAAAGAAGAACTAAGTAAGATTAAAGGTTTTGTTTTCGATGTTGACGGCGTATTGTCACACAATGTCCTTGGGCTTTCCCCTGATGGCGACCCTGTTCGCACAGCAAATATGAAGGATGGTTATGCCATCATGTATGCCATTAAACTGGGTTATCCGATTGGTATCATCACCGGAGGTAAGACACAAGATACGAGGGGCAGACTTGAACGACTGGGTATTAGCCAGGTCTACATGGGGACGCTGGATAAAGTCCCATGCCTGTATGATTTCATGGAGAAAAATAATATTACCGCCAATGAGGTACTCTACATGGGTGATGACATTCCTGATTACAACGTGATGACTTTGGTTGGCTTGCCGGTTTGCCCAAACGACGCAGCTCCTGAAATTAAAGAGATTTCCGCCTACATTTCACACCGAAATGGCGGTGAGGGATGTGTCAGAGATGTCATTGAGCAGGTGTTGCGCGCGCAGGAAAAATGGAGTCACCCTGAGAGCATTAATTGGAGCAGCTTTTGAGGAAGAGGGGGAGACTTGGTGACGGGGAGACGGGGCGATCTGAACTCTGAACATGAGTAAATTGATTGTACTGCACAAGTAAGATTTGGATTTCAGTACAATTGCACAAAGGGTTAAACGTAGATGATACTTGAATATAGGGAATAGCATTCACCCCCTCTCCCCTTCGCCCACTCGCCCCCTCATTTTGATTAACACATACTTTTTAAATTCCAAAAAGTGGGAAGAAAAAATAAAAACTTGCCTTTGTTACTGAATGTCGAGATTCTGGATGCAGGGGCTGAAGGGAAAGCCGTTGCACGCGTAGAAGGTGTGGTCGTTTTTACTACCAATGTGATACCTGGAGATGTGGCAGATATTCAGG
>JANYJT010000003.1 GCA_025358395.1 Bacteroidia bacterium | reverse complement strand
TTGCTATATTTTGATTTAAAAGATTTTTCGGCCCATTGAATGGCCCCTTTCAGATCTCCGTTCATTTCTGCAGAAAGTGCGAGATTATATTGCACCTGACTTCTTAAAGCGGCTGACGAATCATTCGCAAATTTCATCCAGATATTCTCGGCTTCTTTCCAATTATTATCATTGATCAGACGAATTGCTTTATCGGCCTCCATGTTGTTTGTGATAAAATAACTTCTTTTTTGCTCCTGCCATCCGGGAGATATGTAATCAGAAAATGTTTGTCCGTTTTCTAAAGCTCCACTCAACAATGCTTCTTTGATGGTAGGCAATTTTTCATACGTTTCCTGCAAGGTTGTACCGGTTCGCTCCCAATAAATTGTGTCCTTAACTTCGAAACTGGCTACCTTTAGCTTTTCTCCCGGCTGATACAGTTTCCAGTTGGAGTTGTGGGCAATCTGAATAAAAATTGTGTATTCCTTGGAGGTACCATAGTCTGTCATTTGCCCATAACCTATTTGGTATGAAGAACTTACATTTTCGTAAAAATTCTCCAGGCAGAGCAATGCATCTGCCTTAAATTCAGTGCAAATTTGATTCACTTCAGGCAGCCTTAAGGGCGGGGATTTTGTCAAATGGGATAAATTGCTGTTTGGTAAATTTCGTTGTAGGGGAATCACAACATCAAACCTGCCAGATTCATACATGGCATTTCCAAGCGCTTTCAGAGTTGTGTCAGCAGCAAGACTGTCCAGCAACAATTGGTCCAATACGAGTTTTTTCCTTATGAAAAGGTTCTCAAGGGAATCCTGATTTAAATTTGAAAACGAATTCGTCATGCTTCTGTTCATAAGCACAATACTTTGGATTTCATTTGGTAAAGCATTCAGAGGTGGCACTGAAACCTGAATAGATATTTTTCCCATTGATAAACACGAAGTGAGGAAAAATAACAATCCAATGGAGAACCAACAAGGTAGCCTTAAGATTAATCTCATACGAAAACTACAAAAGTTTATTAAAACCGGGAACTTTTTACAAATAAACTAAATATTCATTGATCCTGCTCATTGAAAAGTATTAAAAAACCTGAAGAGATCATTATATTTGCCAATACAACTGATCAATCAATAAAATATAACAAATGAACATTTTACAGAAAATTACACTTCTTTTCTCTGTTGCCTTATCCGCATGTGTAGCTCAATATCAACCTAAAATTACCGAAAAGGAGCTCGCATCATCTATAAAAACACTTTCATCTGACAAATTTCAAGGTAGGAAGCCTGGCTTGCCGGGTGATTCCCTTGCTGCAAATTTCATAGCCAAAAAATTCAAAAAATCAGGTCTTGAGATGCTTTATAACAAAGGTTTTCAGCCCGTACAATTAATTACAGGATTTAAATTTGGGCTTGAAAACCATTTATCTTCCGCGCAGAAAAGCTTTGAGTTGGGCAAAGATTTCGAACCTTTATTCTTCTCTGCCAACAAGGCATTTACCGGCAGACTGACCTTAGCGGGTTTTGGAATGACTATTGCCACTGATAGTTTGAAATGGGATGATTATCAGAATTCCATGGCGGATAATAACTGGGTGCTGATTATTGATTGGATACCTGAGCACTTGCAGCAAAACACGGAGATGAAGAAGAATAGTGACTTACGATCCAGGGTACTAAATGCCATCGATCATCGTGCAGGAGGCATATTAATTGTTACGCCTGATTATGACACAAAAGGTGCAACAAAAACTGCAATCTTCGACAAAAACAGTGCCCCCTACTCTGTGCCAGTTATAAAAATCTCCCAAAAAACTGCTGACGAAATCCTGGATAAAAAATGGACAATCAGTGAAATCGAAAAAGTGATCAATACTGACAAAAAACCTTTCTTCAAGGTTACTGATTTTATTGTCAAAGGTGAGGCCTCTGTTTTACCCAAGATCACCATGACCCAAAATGTTGTTGGAATGGTTGCAGGGAATGATTCGAAGTTTAAGGATGAATATATCATCGTAGGAGCCCATTATGATCACCTTGGTTATGGCGGACCAGGTTCCGGTTCAAGGATGCCTGATAGTATTGCGGTTCATCATGGGGCTGATGACAATGCTTCAGGTGTAGCTGCTGTGATTGAACTTGCTCAAAAATTCTCTCACGAAAAAAGCAGTAAAAGGCCAATTCTTTTTGTTGCATTCACTGCTGAAGAGTTTGGCCTCATTGGTTCAAAGGCTTTTGTTAAGGAGCCACCATTTGGCTTTAAAAATGCGGATGCAATGTTTAATTTCGATATGATCGGGCGACTGGATTCGGCCAAAGATCTGACGGTTGGTGGTGTCGGTACAGCTTTGGAAACCAATGCTCTGGTAGACAGCTTAATCCATGGATTCAAAGTCAAAATATCCAAAGAAGGATATGGCCCCTCAGATCATGCCTCATTTTATGGGGAGAATATTCCCGTGGTCTATTTTACATCTGGTGTTCACGATCAGTACCATACACCCAACGACACTTACGACCGGATTAATATCAACGGAGAAAAAATGATTGTTGAAAGTGCCTATGGTTTAATTCAGGAGGTTGCCAATCGAAATAAAAAACTTACTTACCAGGAAAGTGGTCCAAAAATTGGTAGCTCAGGACGAACCGACTTGAAAGTTACGCTTGGAATCATACCTGATTTCGCCGGAACAGAACAGGGGGGCATGCGTATCGACGGCGTAACTCCAGGGAAACCTGCCTCAAAAGCAGGATTATTGAAAGGAGATGTTATCATCGCCATTGATGGGAAAAAAGTAGGCAGCATCTATGATTATATGGCAAGAATGAAGGCATATTCTCCAGGGCAAATAATCTCTGTAGATGTTATGCGCGGAACAGCGAAAAAGGTTTTTCTGGTTACCTTATAATATTGCTTGAGTTTATTTTGAAATAAAATAGATATTCAACACCGGAAAGAATTAGGCTAATTTTGGAAGCAGTTCGCTCAAAAATTTCCAGAATTTTTCAACTGAAGCGATTTCAATTTTTTCGTCAGGCGAATGAACTCCTTTCAATGTTGGGCCAAAAGATATCATGTCAAGATCCGGAAATTTCTCCAAAAACAAGCCACATTCCAGTCCGGCATGAATTGATCTGACTACCGGTTCAACTCCAAAAAGTTCCTTATAACACTTTCTGGATATAGCCAGGGTTTCCGAAGAGGGGTTTGGAGTCCAGCCGCAGTAGCCTTCGCCATGCGTCACATTTGCCCCGGACAGGTTAAAAACAGCTTCAACCATTTGATAAATGTCCTGTTTTCCGCTATCCTGGTCACTCCGTTGACTTGTAACAATCTCAACAACCGCATCCGGTCTAAATTTTATACTGGCAAGGTTCGTAGAACTCTCTACCATTCCAGGCATCCGGGCACTCATTGAATGAACGCCATGCGGCAAAGAATAAATCAAATGAATCAACCTATACTGACTTTCTTTTGTCAAAACAGATTCCGGCAAATCAGTGCTTTCTAAAGCCATTTTGAATTTTGGTTCTTTAAGAAAAAGCTCATTTTCTATTTCAGCCCTGAACAGATTAAGTTCTATACTGAGAGGCTCTTTCATATCCGATGGAATTAGGATGACCGCCTGTGATTCACGCGGAATTGCGTTGCGAAGATTACCTCCCTGAAAATAAGCAATACGGCATTCGCATGTGTTAATCACTTGATATAGAAAGCGATTTAAGATTTTTAAGGCGTTTCCCCTACCCTTTTCAATGTCATCTCCCGAATGACCACCCTGCAATCCGTAGACAGCGATCTTGAAAGGCAGAAACTTAGGAGGAACCAGCTCTGTTTGTATTTTAAAAGTACCTATGGAATCAATTCCGCCTGCACAGCCAATAAAGAGTTCTCCTTCATCCTCCGAATCAAGATTGAGCAGGATTTTACCTTTGAGCATACCAGATTGCAAGGCTTTTGCTCCGGTTAAGCCTGTCTCTTCATCCACCGTAAACAGCGCTTCAATTGGAGGATGAGACAGTTGTTCATCCGCCAGTATTGCTAATGTAGCAGCCATTCCAATACCACAATCCGCGCCTAAAGTCGTATTAAGAGCCTTAACCCATCCATTTTCAATTACAGGTACAATCGGATCAACAAGGAAATCATGAATGACTCCTTCATTTTTCTCACAGACCATATCCATATGCGATTGCAATATGATGGTTTGACCAAGCTCAAATCCGGTACTCCCATTTTTTTTTATAACAAGATTTCCGGCAACATCTTGTTTGACCTCCAATTTATGCGTATCAGCAAAATTGAGCAAGAATTCTATCATTTTTTCCTCATGCTTGGAAGGACGGGGAATCTTACAAATTTCACTAAAGAAGTGCCAGATAGATTGCGGATGAATATTATTTAAATCATTCATATACATATAATTAGAATTACTAAAGTGATGTATTACATTAAATATACATTTCTGAAAATCTATTATCGATTCGAGTCAAATTGATCAAATTTATATAAAATTATGTGTCAAAGATACATTTGAATATTCAAACTTTTAACTAAGTTTGTAATGAATTGGTGCCTCACGGCTTAATTGGGAATCCGGTGAAAATCCGGTACAGTTCCCGCTGCTGTAAACCCGATCCCCCGCGAGGGATAGTATGTTTTTGATCATTAATCCACTGTTTGTTCTCCAGCAAACGGGAAGGAGAT
>JANYJT010000285.1 GCA_025358395.1 Bacteroidia bacterium | reverse complement strand
GCTGTCATAGCCATCAATTAACGGTTTCCAGTTGGTTGTACCATCCTTAGAACCTTCAACTATCACATAATCAAAAAAATTCGCATCACCAAATTTGGTTCCTGCATCACCCGGCTCAACCAAAACAATTTCGTCGTAACTCATCTTCCCTCCAGCTTTCAGGATAATCGGATATTTTAGTTTCGTAATGAAGTTAAATTCCGTGCTGTCTTTTTCAGGACTGAGGTAAGGATGGGCTGAATTCAATCCGGGACTATCAAAACCAGCAGGTTTGAAAACAGTAAAATCAGAACCTATAAAATCGTGGGTTTCGGTATTGAAATTATTGACATACTTGTCAACCGGCTTTTGAATTCCGATTACGGGTATTATGAAATTTCCAGTCGATGGACTACTTCCAATATTATTTTTAGAAGAAGAATCAATCGCTACAATCCGATAGCTTACCTTATCGCCATCTTTTATAGAGCCGATCGGAAAAACCAGATTGGCTGCGTAACGATTAACTGAATCGTTAAACAATGAAAGTTGGTTGACCAATCCCCCATTTACAGAATATTCAAGCGAAACCGATTTGACCCCAATATTATCAGTCACATAGGCAATAATTTTAGCAGACAGATTGGTTGAAAGCATAAATTTTATAGGATTATGTATTACCACAGGAGCTATATTATCAACACCAATTTTGAAACTGAAATATCTTTTTGGAGCTATTGCCGGCAAAACATACCTTCTTTTTTTTAGGTCAGTAGCTGAAAAGAAATATTCAATCTCACCATTTTTGATGTTCGTAAGCTGAGCTGTAAAGTTGTCTGGAATATCTGTTGTTTTTAAACGAATCGAGTCAGCCTTAGCAAAACGATTGGTGGAATATACAAGAAAAACTTTCGACAAATCTAATCCATAATCGCCCTCAATTATTGCATTGAAATCAAGAGGACCAGAAACAAATTCGATGTCTTTTATTGGACTATGTCTAATTGCAACGGTTTTCCATCCAATTTCATCCATAATTGCTAAAGCATAGGGACCCGGATCGTGAATAGCCTCACCAGTCCCAGTAAAAGGAGTCATTAGTGAATTCGCATCACCGGCAGGATAAGTCGAATCATCAAGATGATATATACTTGAACCTTTATTCCATTTTGTCGGAGCATATAAACGAGGCAATTGGCCATCTGTTAATTTGGTGTCAAAGTCTAACCAACCCGAAGTCAAAGCCAAATTTAATCCAACCGAAGGATTAACGAATTGAAGTGTATCAACTAATTTATTACCAAACTGATCGGTAACAAACTTGTCGAATATACCTGGAGATTCATCAAGACCATAACTATAAGCGCCACTTCCACTCCCGGTATAAAACAACCCGGTAAATCCAAGTCCATGAGTTAATTCATGAAGGATTGTCGAAACAAAATCATATTGTATAGGAGGAGTATTGCCATCAGTACCAAAATACCAATTTGTAAAATCCTTATTGAAACTTGCGTTGATATCAAACTGATCGGCACCATTTACTTCCTCGCCTAGCATCTTTTCAACCACGGCAACAGGATAATAACAGTTCCACTTTTGAGTAGAATTGAAATTTTTATAATAAACAGTTGGGCCACAGCTCCCCAATACTCCCTTCGCAAGGCTAACCCAATTGGCCTTAACCCTGATAGTTACCGATGAACTAATCAAGGTTTTCCAAATGTCAACAGCATATTGAAATGCTTTTTGAGCATCCGGAGGAAATCCAACATAAGTTACTTCAATATTAGCCTTTTGCACAGAGGCTGACTTCAACCGTTCATAAAATTCTTTGGGAAGTCCAATACGCGAAGGATGAGATTCACCTGACCCGTAACAAATTGGATAAGGGAATGTAATCCCTTCCTTCTTCCAGCTACTCTGTCCAATAACAATATTGCATGATACAATGAACAAAACCAAAGTAAAAATTTTTCTCATATTCAAATTCATTTAAGCTTCAATTAATTAACAGTATTAAGTGAAATTTGTATTCAAATTCAAAAGAATTCAGCTGATAATTGCTTTGCAATAAGAAGTTCATTCAGGTAAACTCGAAATCAAAGTAACGGAAATAATCACATATTTTAATCTATATTTGCCTGTATTACCACAACAATAACAAACAATCTATGAAATTTCCTTTTTTAATCCTCGCCTTTTTTTTCATTTCATTATCAACGATTGCAGAAAAACCCGAAAAAGTTTTCGATGAACTGTATCGTCCTCAGTTTCATTTTACACCCGAGAAAAACTGGCAAAGCAATCCGAATGGCCTGGTTTACTATAAAGGCGAATATCATTTGTTTTATCAGCACAATCCGCTTGGAAAGGAATTGGGATATATGCACTGGGGACATGCAGTAAGTGCCGATCTGGTACATTGGGAACATCTGCCTATTGCTCTTTTCCCCGATAACGACTCAAAAGACAAAGAATTCTGCACGGCATTTTCCGGCTGCGGGTTGGTGGACCAGAACAACGTGACCGGACTTCAAAAAGGCGAAGAAAAAACGATCCTGTTGTTTTACACCAGCCAAAAATGTGGACAACGACTGGCCTATAGCAACGACAAAGGCAGAACCTGGTTGAAATATGAAAAAAATCCGATTATTGCTTTTGACGAAACAGATGACGCACGCGATCCAAAAGTTTTTTGGCACGAACCTAGTAAACAGTACGTTATGGCACTTTTTCGCCGTCCCAATAACAACGAAAAACAAAAAGGAGTTTCATTTTACACCTCTAAGAACCTGATTGACTGGAAATATAAAAGTCATATTATCGGATTTTTTGAATGTCCGGATTTGGTTGAATTACAAGTAAACAGAAGAGCTGACGATAAAAAATGGGTGCTTTTTGATGGAGACGGAAGCTATGTGATTGGAATGTTCGATGGAGAAAAATTCATCAGCGAAACGCCTAAAATACAAAGTGACTTTGGAACAAACTATTATGCAACCCAAACATGGAGCAATATTCCGGAATCAGATGGAAGAACTATTCAGATCGCATGGATGAAAGGCGCAGAATTCCCGGATATGCCCTTTAACGGACAGATGACATTCCCCTGTGAATTATCATTGAAAAAATATCTGGAAGGAATAAAAATTATCAGAAAACCGATAAAAGAAGTTGAACTTTTACACAAAAAAGGTGAGGAATATGAAAATAAAAACCTGATTCCTGGAATTGAAAAGAACCTGACCCGCGGTATCAGTGGTGATTGTTTTCATATTATTGGAAGTTTCAAGCTTAAAACAGCTGACAGCTTTGGCTTCGTCGTTCGTCTTGATAAAAGTAAAAATGGCACAGAAATCATGTACAACGTAAAAGCAAAGACATTGAGTTGTTTGGGTAAATCAGCTTTTGTTGAACCAGTTGACGGAATTATTAAACTTGAAATACTGCTTGATCGCGCTTCAATCGAAATATATGCTAACGATGGCAAGGTTGCAATGAGTTCGTCATTTAATTCTGCTGATAAGAAAGCTGATGGAATTTACCTTTTCAATACTGGTGGCGAAATACTGGTAGAAAAACTCCAAATCTTTCCGATGAAATCCATTTGGCAAGCAGAAAAATAAATACAATAGTAACCATGAAAGCAATTGTAAAAATCAAACCGGAAAAGGGAATTTGGATGACGGATGTTCCGATGCCAAAAGTAGGTCATAACGATGTATTGATAAAAATCAGTAAATCTGCCATTTGCGGTACCGATCTCCACATTTACAAATGGGACGAATGGGCACAAAATACGATTAGAACGCCTTTAGTGATCGGCCACGAGTATATGGGAACTGTCGTCGAAAAAGGATCGGAAGTCAGCCGTGTTTACATTGGCGAAAGGGTAACTGTAGAAGGTCATATCTCATGCGGTTTTTGCAGGAACTGCCGACGAGGCCGACAACACATTTGCGACCATACGATGGGCATTGGCGTTAACAGGGATGGTGGTTTTGCTGAATATATCTCTGTACCAGCCTCAAATGTTCTTAAAGTCGATGATGGCATCTCTGACGAACTGATGTCGGTTATGGATCCTTTGGGAAATGCCACCCATACAGCACTTTCCTTTCCTCTTCTGGGAGAAGATGTGTTGATTACCGGAATCGGAGGACCAATTGGCGCTATGGCAACGGCTGTGTGCAAATTCGCCGGAGCCCGTAATATAGTCGGAACCGATTTAAGCGAATATCGACGTGATTTAGCCCGAAAAATGGGTGCGACCAAAGTAATTGATCCCCGGCAGGAAAGTGTTAAAGAAGCAATGAAATCGCTTGGAATGGTGGGTGGTTTCGATATTGGTTTGGAATGCAGCGGATCATCAGTAGCTTTCAATGATATGGTTGAAAATATGTATAATGGAGGAAAAGTTTCTTTGCTGGGTTTATTGCCTTCCAACACGCAAATAAATTGGAGTAAATTGATTTTCAAAGGGTTAACATTAAAAGGTATTTATGGTAGAGAGATGTACGAAACCTGGTATCAAATGGAAATGATGCTTTCCAGTGGACTAAATATTTCACCGGTCATAACACATCGCTTTCCAGCCGACGATTATCGGCAAGCTTTCGATATCATGGAACAAGGAAATTGCGGAAAAATAATCCTGAATTGGGATTGATTACAACTTATGTTGATCAGAAATCAATATCAACCAGTACCGGACAATGATCTGAATGAATTACCATTGGTAAAATACCAGCATCCAGTATCTTATCCTCTAATTCGCCAGTAACAATATGGTAATCAATCCGCCAGCCTTTGTTATTCGCGCGGGCTCCGGCACGATAACTCCACCAGGAATACTGATCAGGAGCAGAATTTACTTTTCTGAAACTGTCAACATATCCATCATCAATAAATTGTGCAAACCACTCACGCTCTTCGGGTAAAAAACCGGACGTATTTTGTTGTTGACTTGGATTGTGAATGTCGATCCACAGGCGACAAATATTAAAATCACCAGAAATCACCAGATTTTTTCTGACTTTTCTTAGTTCATTAAGATACGAATGGAAATCGGCCAGAAAATCCATTTTAACGGTCTGTCGCAGTTCTCCAGATGTTCCTGAAGGAAAATATACATTTATTACAGAAAGCTCTCCGAAATCGGCTCTAATTACCCTCCCTTCCACGTCATATCTTCGGTTATTCATCCCATATTCGACATAGTCTGGAATCAGTTTAGAGAAAATAGCTACGCCACTGTACCCTTTTTTTATGGCTGAATGAGCATAACAATTGTATCCCAACCCAGCAAAATCATCTTCAAGCATCTGACCTGGCTGTGCCTTTGTTTCCTGAATACAAAGAACATCCGGGTTCACTTCCGGTAGCCAGTTGAGCAAACCTTTGCTAACTGCCGAGCGAATTCCATTCACATTGTAGCTTAAAATCCTTTTCACAATTTTTGTTACTTTTGGTTCATATTAAATGAGTTGCTAAAGTATAAGGAATTAATTAAAGCGGAAAATTCAATTGGAAAAAGGTATCGTTGTAAAATCTACCGGAAGTTGGTACACGGTAAAATCAGCAGATGGAAATTTAATAGAATGCAGAATTAAAGGAAATTTCAGGATAAAAGGCATCCGAAGCACCAACCCTATTGCAGTTGGCGACCAGGTTGAATTCACTGAACAAAAGGAAGATAATAACTCTGTAGGAGCAGTAACAGGACTGATAACAAACATAACAAAAAGAAATAATTACATTATCCGAAAATCGCCAAATCTCTCAAAGGAATCACACATTATCGCCGCAAACATAGATCAGGCATTCCTGATTGTAACTATTAAACATCCGGTAACTACCACCACTTTTATCGATCGTTTTCTGGTCTCAGCAGAAGCTTACCGAATTCCATGTCGTATAATTTTCAATAAAATAGATCTGTACAACGATGAACAGACAGTATTAATGAACTCATTAATTGAAACTTATGAGTCAATTGGTTATCAATGTCTGAAAATTTCAGCAAAAAAAATTATCGGTATTGAAGAATTGAAGAAGTTATTGCAAAATAAAACCAATGTACTTTCGGGTCATTCCGGAGTAGGAAAATCAACTATTATTAATTCTGTTCAACCTGCCTCTATGCTAAAAACCGGAATAATTTCTGACTCGCATCACTCAGGCAAGCATACTACAACCTATTCGGAAATGATTGATCTCGATTTTGGCGGATTTATAATTGATACTCCCGGAATAAAAGGTTTTGGATTGCTGGAGATGGTTAAAGAGGAAATCTCCCATTACTTTCCTGAAATGTTTCGACTTTTAAATAATTGCCAGTACTATAATTGCACTCACACCCACGAGCCGGAGTGTGCTGTGAAAAAAGCAGTGACCGATAGACAAATTGCAGAAAGCAGATATGAAACCTACCTTGGCCTTCTAAATACAGAAGACAAATACCGAAATTGATCTAATTCAACCCAAATTTAGATCTTCAAAATGCTTAAACTTAACTGATTTAAGCGTTTTTATCTCAGTAGGTTAGCTTATAAAAATCAAAGATGATACGTGCTTTAGAATCGCCTATTTCGTCGGCAACCACCTGATAATCCTGCTTTTTTAGATTCTCAACACTCTTAAAACGCTTTAAAACCGCAATAATCGTCTTCTCTCCTATTCCTGAAATATTTTCGAGTTCCGATTTTATAAATTTCCCGGACCTTTTATTTCTATGAAAAGTGATACCAAAACGGTGGGCTTCATCTCGCAACTGTTGAATTATTTTCAGGGTTTCAGAATTTTTATCCAAATAAAGTGGAACTGAATCGCCGGGGAAATAAATTTCTTCCAATCTTTTTGCAATTCCAATAATAGCGATCTTACCCCGGAGATTCAATTTTTCAAGCGCATTTAATGCAGCACCTAGTTGACCTTTACCTCCATCTATAACTATTAATTGAGGCAATGTATTTTCCTCATCTATCAAACGACGATATCTTCTGAAAACGATTTCTTCCATCGAAGCAAAATCGTTTGGCCCTTCAACCGTTTTAATGTTATAATGGCGGTAATCCTTTTTAGAAGGTCTGGTGTTTCTGAAAACCACACAGGAGGCGACAGGATTTGTTCCCTGTAAATTACTATTATCGAAGCACTCGATGTGAATCGGTTGTGATTTTAACTGAAGATCCTTTTGCATGGTTTCCAAAATACGAGTTGCATTTTTCTCGGTCCTGGGTACTTCCTGATGCTTTTGCTTTTCAATTCGGGAATACTTTGCGTTCCGCTCAGACAAATCAAGTAACTTTTTCTTGTCACCTTGTTTTGGAACTAGAAATTTCACTCCTTCCAGCTCAAAATCCAATTTAAACGGAACCAGAATTTCCTTTGCATTGCTGAAAATTTTTTGCCGAATGTCCACAATGGCCAGTTCCAGTAATTCACCCGGTTGTTCATCCAAAACCTTTTTTATCTCCAGTGTATAAGTTTGCATGATCGCTCCCTGAATAATCTTCAAATAATTCACATACGCATATTGTTCATCCTGATCGATTGTGAAAACATCCACATCGCTGATTGAATTACTTACAACGGTTGAACGGGATTGAAATTTTTCGAGCAACTCAAGCTTATCTTTAATTAAAGCAGCGTCTTCAAAATTGTATTCAGAAGAATATTGCCGCATTAAATCCTTGAGATATTTGATCACACCTGAAACATTGCCCTTTAATATCTCCTTTATTTGATCAATGTTTTTCATGTATTGATCGTACCCAAATTTACCGACACAAGGCCCTAAACAATTTCCTATATGGAATTCGAGACAAACTTTAAATTTTCCTTGCCGAATATTTTCTTCAGAAAGATTCAATTTACAATTGCGGACCTTGTATGTTTTTCGAAAAAACTCCAGTAAAGTACGAACTGTGAAGATTGAGGTATAAGGACCAAAGTAAGTCGATCCATCTCTTATTACATTTCGTGTTTGAAAGACTCGTGGAAACCGCTCATTTTTGACAACAATCCAAGGGTAAGTCTTGTCGTCTTTTAACAGGATATTGTAACGTGGTTGGTATTTTTTAATCAGATTATTTTCCAGTAACAAAGCATCCTGCTCGGTTTCAACCACCAAGTGTTTGATGTCCGAGATGCTTCTGACAAGAAGTTCAGTTTTCCGATTCTGTAGATTTTTTGAAAAATAGGAAGTTACCCGTTTCTTTAAGTTTTTCGCTTTCCCGACATAGATTATCTTGCCACTTTGATCAAAATACTGATATATCCCAGGCTGATCAGGAAGTACAGAAACCAACGATTTTAAATATTCAGCATTTTTTAACGCCATTGAGAAAACGATTATTCGGAATGTAAATCAATACTGAATGACAGAATGCGCTTCATAGTCGGCCAATTCTATTTTCTTTTCAGTTTTAATAAAAGTCAAATCACAGATAAACGACAAATAGATTTTTCTTACATTCATTTGTTTTACTAAATTGAGTGCAGCAAGAGCAGTTCCACCCGTAGCCAACAAATCATCGTGAATTAAAACAATGTCATCCTCGGTCAGAGCATCAACATGCATCTCGATTGAATCGACACCATATTCCAATTCATACGATTCACTAATAACAGTTGCCGGTAATTTACCCTTTTTGCGAATTGGGACAAACCCGGCATTAATACAATAAGCCACAGCGCCCCCAACTATAAAACCACGCGATTCAAGAGAAACTATTTTGGTGATTCCCTTATCCTTAAAACGATCTGATATTTCATCAACTACCTGTTTAAATGCAACAGGTTCTTTCAATAAGGTGGTAATATCTTTAAAACTTATACCCTCCATCGGATAATTTTCAACAACACGAACAAAATTTTTAAGCTCCATTTTCAATTTTATAAGTTCCACGTGGAACATTAACGACCTAAAAGTACAAGCAACACATTTATATCTGAAGGGCTGACTCCTGAAATCCGGCTAGCCTGACCAATTGTTTCAGGCTGAATTTCAGTAAGTTTCTGACGAGCCTCCGTGCTAATGGTCAACATACTATTGTAATCAAACCGACCTGAAATCGTAATATTTTCTAATCGTCTATATTTATCAGCAACTAATTTTTCACGATCAATATACCCCGCATACTTAATAGCAATCTCAGCTGATTCCAAAATCTCATTTAAACGGTCTCCAGACAAAAAGTTTAAAAAAGATTTAAAAGGAACAATATCCTCAATTAAATCAAAAATCGAAATTTGAGGACGAAGTATAATATCAATCAATTTAACACCTTGTTTCAAGGCAGACGAACCCTTGGTCTCCAAAATCGAATCAATATATTGAGGTTTTATTGAGAACCCGGAAACAAATTCAATGATTTTATCAACGGCAATTTTCTTTTCCTGATACAAATCAAAGCGTTCCTTTTTAGCCAAACCTAACTCAAAAGACCTTTTAGTCAGTCGAAAATCAGCATTATCCTGTCTCAATAAAATACGATATTCGGCTCTTGAAGTAAACATCCGATAAGGTTCATCAACGCCCTTGGTAACCAAATCATCGACTAAAACACCGATGTAAGCCTCATCTCTGTTCAAAACAAAAGGTTCATGGCCATGAACTTTTTGATGTGCATTTATACCAGCTATCAGACCTTGCGCAGCCGCTTCCTCATAACCGG
>JANYJT010000254.1 GCA_025358395.1 Bacteroidia bacterium | reverse complement strand
ATTAAGCAACAACATAGTTTACTCTAAATTCTTGGCAACAAATTGCTGCCATTTGCTACTGCTTTGAATTGTGCCAGTAGCCCATTGATACAGACATCAAAAAAATGTTCTCGCTGAATCGCTGAGTTCTATCCAATTATTTGGATATTTAGATTACTTTGCTTAATTTTATATACAAAACTCCCTTAAGTACTTACCTTTTAGCTAATGAAAATGAATGTCTCTGTCAAAATGAATGTAAAAAGTCGTACCGTATCCGACCTTACAAAAATCCTTCTTCTCCTGGTAATTCTGTTATTAAACCTGAATCTGTCGGCTCAGACTGAATCGACCTGTTCCAAAGCCACTGAAGTTGTGGTTAAAAGCATTGGGACCAATTCAGTTACAATTGGTTATTTTCTTCCTGCCGGAATAGCCAAAGCCTACCTTGATGTTGTAAAGTATACTGCTCCTGTGACAGATGCGACCGTATGGATGACAAAGGAAATAAACGTTCCATCAACTTCCATAGAGCGCGGAGATCTTTTGCCCGGAACGACCTATGTTTTCCGTATTCGCACCCTTTGCTCCAACAGTGCCACTGTTAATGTTACGACGCCGAGAGATTTCGTGACGCTTAATACGAATGTAGTGACCTGCGATGCTGCGACTGGGGTATCAGTTCTCGGAACAACGGCCAATGCCGTGAAAATTGGTTATACGCTTCCTGCCGGGAGTAATATTTCGACCCTGCTAATTGTCGCTGCAACCCCAACCCCGACTGATGCGACAGTATGGCTTATCAAGGAAATTGCCCCAGGATCCACTTATACCGAAAGAGGCGACCTTTTGCCCTCTACCAAATACATTTTCAAAATAAAGACAGTTTGCACCAATGGCACAGTGAAATATACCACGACTGGAGATTTTATTACAACCGCTGCAACCTTGACAACCTGTGCAGCTGCGACCAGTGTATCCGTCAGCAGCGTCTCTGCTACCAGTGTAAAAGTCAATTTTAAGCTTCCGGCTGATGTTGCCAGCGCCTCACTTGAGATATTCGCTCCCAATTCAACCACAGCGATGTCAAAGACAATTACGCCTCTTACTGCCACAAGCGTTGAAAGACTTGAACTGATCCCATCAACCAAATACACTTATAAAATTAAGACTACTTGTGGGAATAATGTGGTGAATTATTCTGCCACTGGAGATTTTAGCACTTCGGCAGCTCCAGTTAACACTGTAACTTGTTCTGAGGCAACCGGACTTTCAGTAAAAAGCATTGGTGCGAATGGTGTAAAAATTGGCTATACACTTCCTGCCGGGGATGCTAAAGCCACCCTGCTGGTTGTCGCCGCAAATCCAACCCCAACTGATGCGACATTATGGCTTATCAAGGAAATTGCCCCTGGATCAACTTATACGGAAAGGGGCGATCTTTTGCCCTCGACCAAATATTTATTCAAAGTCAAAACCGTTTGCACCAATGGTACCATAAAATATTCTTCAACCGGTGATTTTACAACTCCGGCCGCTACAGCAGCATTGCCGCCTTGCTCCCCAGCAACAAATGTCACGGTCAGCAACATTACCTCTAACACTGCAACTTTTAATTATACCCTTCCTTTGGGAATTGCCAGTGCTACGCTCGAAGTCATACCTGCCAATTCAATTGCATGGCTTACCAGGAATCTCACAACTACTTCGACTTCTTATGTTCGCAATGAACTCATGCTCGCAACAAAATATTATTTCAGGATACGAACAGTTTGTGGGAATGGTACTGTTAGCTACACTCCTGAAGCCAACTTCAGCACGCCAGGTAATAAGAATGGCGAACTAACTGCAGCGGATTTGTCCGCTCAATCAGGTAGTGACCTTACTGTTAACTGCTTTCCAAATCCGGCAACAAGTGGAATAACTGTAAATATTTTGGGAGGCGGAGGCCAAATGGTTGACTTACAACTTTCCAATCTTTATGGAACGGTCGTCTTTCAAAGTAAATTTTCACAGAGTGAAATCCAGAACATTAATGTAGGAAGCTATCCAAGAGGAATTTACGTATTAAGAGTAAGTGTTGCAGGCAAGACAAATTCCCTGAAAATTGTACTGAATTAACAGGTTGTTTTTCTTGGCTTATTGTTTAGCCATATCGTTGGAATTCTGTTGCAGAGGGTTTTACCCATTTTCATGCGCAAGCATTAGGATTTTCATTGGCGGCTAGTAAACCCACCCGAATTATATGGCTTTTTCGAAGAACTGCCAGACCGGATCGTTTGGGACAGGTGCATTGATCTGAATCGGTTCAAGCGTGACAGGGTGCACAAATCGGACTGAACGAGCATGCAAATGGATTCCACCGTCTTTGTTGGATCTTTGAGAACCATATTTCAAATCACCCTTGATATGTAAACCTATGGCCATAAGTTGTGCCCTGATTTGGTGATGTCTGCCTGTATGAAGTTCTATCTCCAGCAGGTGAAAACGGTCGGAGGAGATGATATATTTATAAGTTAAGGAGGCTTTTTGGGAATCTTTTTGTTCCTGGTTGTAAGCAATTGATTTGTTCTGTTTCTCGTTGCGAATCAACCAGTGCTCCAGCGTGGCTTCCGGCGGTTCCGGTTTGGCGTCAACCACCGCCCAATAAGTCTTCCTGATCTCCCCTTCATTCTTGAAAAGTTCATTCATCCTGGTAAGTGCCTTGGAGGTTCTTGCAAAAAGAAGAACGCCACTGGTAGGCCGGTCAAGACGATGAGTGACGCCCAAAAATACGTTACCGGGTTTGTGGTATTTGTTCTTCAAATAAAGTTTTACCTCCTCGCCAACAGGACTATCCCCGGTCTTATCGCCCTGCACAATATCGCCACACCGTTTGTTGATGGCTATGAGGTGGTTATCTTCAAAGAGAATGTTGATCAAATCGTTTCGCATAACAATGGAATGTTAATGGACATGAGAGATTAGACATAAGAGATAAGACATGAGACATGAGACTAAAAGGCAACTTGAACAATTTAATGCATATCTTCATTCATGTCTCATGTCTTATCTCTCATCTCTCATTCATACTGCTCTTTTTCGTTCGGGAAATCCCTCGATTTGACATCTTTGATATAGTTGCCCACAGCACCTTTGATTTCTGCCGCCAAATTGTGGTATCGACGCAGGAATCTGGGCGAGAACTCCTGGGTGATTCCCAACATGTCATGGATGACGAGCACTTGTCCGTCGACACCGCCGCCCGCCCCAATCCCTATGATTGGAATTTTCAGTTCTTTGGAAACTTTTGTACCCAGTTCTGCGGGTATTTTCTCTAAAACAATGGCAAAACATCCGGCTTTCTCCAACAGTTTTGCATCGTTAAATAACTTATTGGCCTCCTCTTCTTCTTTGGCCCTTACCACATAGGTTCCATATCTGTTAATCGACTGTGGCATAAGTCCAAGGTGTCCCATAACCGGGATTCCCGCAGACAAAATTCGCTCCACAGATTCGATTACTTCGCTGCCACCTTCCAGTTTTACGGCATCGGCATGGGTAATCTTCATGATCTTGATGGCTGAATTCAGTGCTTCCAGCGAATTTCCCTGATAAGTACCAAAAGGCATATCGACCACAACCAGGCAACGCGTAACAGCCTTGACGACCGATTTGCCATGGTAAATCATCTGATCCAGTGTGATGGGCAGGGTCGTTTCGTGACCTGCCATGACATTTGCAGCAGAATCTCCTACCAGGATGACGTCAATGCCTGCCTGGTCGACCAGTTTGGCCATGCTGTAATCGTAGGAAGTCAACATGGAAATCTTTTCCCCATGAAGCTTCATCTCCGATAGTACGTGGGTGGTTACCCTTTTAATCTCTTTGTGCACAGACATTTTGGTCGAATATTAATTGAGAAGATATAGGAAAAAGTTGAGAGTTGAGAACTAAGAGTTGAGAGTTAAGAATTTTATACTTTGAGTGAAGGATTTAGCGTTTAATTTTTCACTATTAGCTGTTCACTGTTCATTATTCATTATTTGCTTTTCACTGTACGTTTTTCACTCTCAGTTCTCAACTCTCAACTCTCAGTTCTCAACTTTTACTACACTTTCAGGAAAATCTTTTTCTGGTAGAGAAAGTAGAGGAACATCCATTCCAGTGCAATTCCGCCTAAGATAATGATCCAATTGCCCAAAGCCGGTTCCAGAAATCCCAGGAAGAAAACGGAAGCATCACGAAAGTCAAAAATCCGGCTTGCCAGATAAATGGTGATGGAGTTCATTCCGATTACCTTGAAGAAGAGAATTTTGTATTTGCCAATTCCCCAAGCCCAGGTGTTTACCCAATCTTTTACGTCAATGGTAAAGTAGAACAGTGAGAGCAACATGAAACTGATACCTGAAGTGAGCATATCGAATGGGACAGTCCAGGCTGCCTTGATGATGGGATAGAAAGTAGAAAGCAACAAAGCTGTAGTAATCAGCGAAACTCCAGCGATGGCTAAAACAGATGCTTTTCGGGCGGATGCAGGAGTCCCATCGCGTAAAATGCCTCCTGCCAGTGCGCCCATCAGGGTGACGGATATGGCAGAAATACTGCACAGCAATCCTTCCGGATCGAATGTCTTTCCATGTAACCTGCCGGGAATGAGTAACCTATCGAGATAAGCATTGATCCCGTTCACCGGATCCAGCAAACCTGCCCCTTGTCCGGGAACCGGGACGGCCAGTTGCAGGATGGCTATGGAAACAAGCAGTCCTGCCAGCCATAGAATTCTGGATTTCATGTTTTTGGTGTAGATCACAATGGTTGCAGCAAAGAAATAGGCAAAACCGATCTGTCCCAGGACACTTGGAATGCGCATATTGGTGAAGCCTCTCTGCAGTGCTCCATTGTATAAAACCCCTAAAAGAATGAGGATGAGCCCACGTTTGGCCGCTTTTCTCAACAAGGCGGACTTGTCGGCACCTTTCTCAATTTTCGAGGTGATGGCATATGGAATGGCCACACCGGAGATGAACATGAAAAGGGGGAAGATCAGATCGAAAAAGTGAAAACCATTCCATGGAACATGTTCCATCTGATCGGCGACGACATTGAGCCAACCCCAATCAAGAGCCTTGGATATCGCGACAACAAAACTCCCTCCGCCAATAATCCAAAGCATGTCGAATCCGCGTAGCACATCAAGAGATGCCAGCCTATCATTCTGCTTGTCAGTCTGAATTTTTTTCTGCATTTGGTTTAAATGTTAATGAAATTTGGTAGTAAATCCATTCAAAGATATTCAAATATTGATTTATGATGGTTAATCGGGCTAATTTTTTGAAGGATTGGTCCAATTTTAGTGAAAAATTTCAGTGCCAAAAATAACTTAGGGTCGAAACCTTTCTGTCGTTTTGTCACACATTGTGACATTTCGTTCCGCGGGTGGGGAGCTCTGGCTTACAAAACCTAAAAAAAATGGATTCAGATACAATTGGCACAATGATTGATTGAAAGGAGTCATAAGATTGTATTTAAGTAGCAAAACATATTAATATTAAAACAGAATAAAATGGGAAAAATTATTGGAATTGACTTAGGGACAACCAACTCTTGTGTTGCTGTCATGGAAGGCAACGAACCTGTTGTGATCCCCAATAGTGAAGGCAAACGTACTACTCCCTCGATCGTTGCATTCGTCGACAATGGAGAACGTAAAGTTGGAGACCCGGCCAAAAGGCAGGCTATCACCAACCCAACCAAGACGATCTCCTCGATCAAGCGGTTCATGGGTGAAACTTATAACCAGGTTACCAAAGAGATTGGCAGGGTTCCGTTCGCAGTGATTCAGGGTGACAACAATACCCCGCGCGTAAAAATTGATGATCGCTTTTATTCTCCTCAGGAGATCTCGGCCATGATACTTCAGAAGATGAAGAAGACCGCTGAGGATTACCTTGGCCAGGAGGTTACGGAGGCAGTTATCACCGTTCCGGCATATTTCAATGACTCGCAGCGTCAGGCCACGAAAGAGGCGGGTGAGATTGCAGGATTAAAAGTTCGCCGGATCATCAATGAGCCGACAGCAGCATCTCTTGCCTATGGTTTGGATAAGATGCACAAGGATATGAAGATCGCCGTTTTTGACCTTGGTGGAGGAACATTTGACATCTCGATCCTTGAACTGGGTGAAGGTGTTTTCGAAGTTAAATCTACTGATGGAGACACCCATCTTGGCGGAGACGACTTTGACCAGGTGATCATCGATTGGCTGGCAGATCAGTTCAAATCTGATGAAGGCATAGATCTGCGCAAAGATCCAATGGCTCTGCAGCGTTTGAAAGAAGCTGCCGAAAAAGCCAAAGTTGAACTTTCCAGCTCGACTGAGACAGAAATCAATCTACCTTACATCATGCCTGTAAACGGCATACCAAAACACCTTGTCAAAAAATTGACACGTGCACAGTTTGAGAAACTTGCCGACTCGCTCATCAACGCGACCATGGAACCTTGCAACAAAGCCTTGAAGAATGCAGGGTTGACCATCAGCGATATAAACGAAGTTATCCTGGTAGGAGGATCAACACGTATTCCTGCAATCCAGGAAAAAGTTCAAAAATTCTTTGGCAGAACTCCATCCAAAGGCGTTAACCCGGATGAGGTAGTTGCTGTTGGCGCTGCCATTCAGGGTGGTGTCTTGACAGGAGAAGTGAAAGATGTTCTGCTGCTTGATGTAACGCCGCTTTCACTCGGTATAGAGACAATGGGAGGTGTAATGACCAGGTTGATTGAGGCCAATACCACCATTCCTACAAAGAAATCAGAGACTTTCACCACAGCGTCAGATAATCAGCCATCTGTTGAAATTCACGTCCTTCAAGGCGAACGCCCAATGGCTGCAGGGAACAAAACGATTGGCAAATTTCACCTCGATGGACTGCCACCTGCACAGCGCGGTATTCCTCAGATTGAAGTTTCTTTCGACATCGATGCCAACGGGATCTTGCACGTAACCGCAAAAGACAAGGCAACAAATAAGGAGCAATCTATCCGTATCGAGGCATCTTCAGGATTGAGCGATGATGAAATCAAACGGATGAAGGAAGAGGCTGCAGCCAATGCAGAAACCGACAAGCAAGCCAGAGAGCAGGTAGAAAAGCTCAACCACGCTGATTCATTGATTTTCCAGACTGAGAAGCAAATGAAAGAGTTTGGTGATAAGCTGCCTGCCGACAAGAAAGCCCCTATTGAGACAGCGTTGAATAATTTGAAGGAAGCCTATAAAAACAAAGATTTCGCTGCCATCGACGCAGCTACAAATGAGCTAAATACGGTCTTTCAAGCGGCATCTCAGGAAATGTACAATGCATCCAATGCGCAGCAAGCCGGTGCCGGTGGCCCGCAGGGAGGAGATCCCCAGGGTTCACACCAAAAGGGCTCCAAAGGTGACGGTGAAGTAACCGATGTAGATTTTGAGGAGGTGAAATAGTAACACTCCCATTTAAACAAAAAAAACCGCTGATAAGGCGGTTTTTTTTGTTTAAATGGATTAAATTATTTTTTTGGCGCTGAAGGAGTATCCAACAACAAGACAGGCCATACGTTTGGTTTTGGAACGCTTACACCTTTGTTGTTTCCCCGGAATGCGCCTGACACATCTGCATCCGGGCCATAATAATACATTG
>JANYJT010000169.1 GCA_025358395.1 Bacteroidia bacterium | reverse complement strand
TAAACCTCTCCCTGTATGCCCATAATCCCAATGCCGGATTCGAAATATAAAAGACCTCTTCACCATCAGGCATCAGGTTAAAACCATCCTTCATTTTTTTAGGATCATAAGTTTTAAGCACCTCAGAGAGACTAGCATATTTAAAGCCAACACTTTCTATTTCCAATTGAGTCAGATTGTTTGGTCCCTCACCCGGACAATAGGTGATGTTAAACCTTCCTTCCGACGATCCATGGATGAGATGAGCCGCCGCACTCAGATTATTCCGCAACTCTTCGTGTTCATCGCAGGCCTTTAATGTCGCAGGGGTTCCAAAATAGCCATATTTCCTGATAAGGCGGTCGATCTCCTTGTCTTCGCCAAACTCGATAAGAGCAGGGGCTAGAATGATGAGGTCACCACCATCGGCAAGCGCCATCCGGGTACGGTATATGGATTTGTTTCCTAGCCAGGTACTTTTAAACTCTGTTGGATCAAGAAAGACAACTACTTTCTTCAAAGGCTTTTCGAGCATTTCGAAGTTGATTTGCAACGATAGCTTCGCTGCCAGATCGAAAACTTCGGTATCATCGCCGATAAAGAGTCCGCGGGTCTTAATTTTTCCATCCGTTTTATCAAGTCCGACGACTGTCTGAACATAAATAATCGGTAATTTTTGAGTGAAATGTTCCGAAGCATAGTTGAATACCCTGCGAACCGGTGTATCCGCATGCCCCATCATCCGCTCCATGCCATAAGCGGCACCTATGAAATGACTTTTGTTGATCCCCTCTACCCCACCGGTGCCTACAAAAATATTTTTGTTGTAATTGGCCATTCCCACCACCTCATGAGGAACTACCTGGCCGATAGAAAGTATCAGGTCAAATTTGCCTTCAAGCAGCAATTTGTTCACCTGGGCAGGCCAGGGAAAGTTGACGGCTCCTTCAGAAACCTCTTTCACAAAGCTGGCAGGGACTTCACCAACAGTCACAACATCATTGCGCCAATCATGTTCTCTGATCAGGGAAGCCGGCATGGAACCAAACATATGTGCAATTTGGTGAGATGTCATTGGAGTATGTGTTCCTAGCGCAGGAAGCACATCGGTCAGCGAATCTCCATAATATTGCCAGGTTAGCTCAGTCAGCTCGCCGGCCCGACTAGGCAGACGGGTATAATCTGGCGGAATGGCCAACACCTTTTTGCGTTGTCCTAATTTTCCAAATGCCTCAAAAAGACCTTTTTGGAGATCCTCCCGGGTCAGTTCGTGTTCTGTTGAACCTATTTTGTAGTAAATCATCTGTTTCTTAATATTAAGTAAACCTTCGAAAAAACCACCTTTATAAATTAAGCTATTGGCTGTTAGCTATTGGCTGTTAGCCGGCTAATAGCCAATAGCTAAATGCTAATAGCTTTTTCAGTTTATCGCTTCACCCTCGCATTACCTTTCCAGATACTCCAAACCATGTCTTCGTCGGCAGGTTGGGCATAGTCGGTAAGGAAAGTAGTTGCAAGCGCTCCGGAAGCCCATCCAAACTGTATCCATTTTGATGGTTCCCAGCCTTTTAGTATTCCATAAAGCAGTCCGCCAACAAAACCATCTCCCCCACCAATACGGTCGAGAATCGTGATTTTTCTTGGCTCAACAACATGCCATTCAGAGCCTTCCAGCACAATAGCGCCCCAAAGATGTTCATTGACACTGACCACTTGCCTGAGGGTTGTGGCAAAAACCGATGCATTGGGAAATTTCGCTTTCACACGGTAGATCATCTCCTTGAAACCATCGATTTCGGAGCTGATTTGTTTTCCACCTGCTTCAGGTCCTTCGATGCCCAGACACAGTTGGAAATCCTCCTCGTTGCCGATCAAAATATCAGATACGGAAGCAATCTCTTCAAAAATAACGCTCAACTCCTCTTCCCTTCCTTTCCAAAAAGAGGCACGGTAATTTAAGTCAAAGGCGATTCGTGTTCCATGTTTCTTGGCCATGCGGGCTAGTTCGAGGCAAAATTTGCTTGTCTCCGGTGACAATGCGCCAATTAGTCCGGAGAGATGAACGATCTGAACTCCTTCCTGCACGAATATCCGCTCGAGGTCAAAGTCTTTCACATTCAATGTACGTCCAACTTCGCCGGCGCGATCGTTTTGAACTCTCGGACCGCGAGTTCCATAGCCACTGTCGGCAATGTTAAACTGATGACGATAACCCCAGGGGTCTCCCTGCTCAACCTCAACCCCTTCGAAAGTCATATTCCTGCTCAGCAGGTTGCTTTTAATCATTTTAGCAATCGGACTATCTTTGACGAAAGTTGTCAATACTTTGACCGGGAGACCAAGGTAAGAGGAGATGCTCGCCACGTTGCTTTCCGCACTTGAAACCTCCATTTGGAAAAGTGAGCTGCTGTGGACTGGCTGTCCGTTCAGCGGAGTAATCCTAACCCCCATGCTGGTTGGGACCAGGAGGGATGTTTTACAATTTTGTTTTAAAGAAAGGCTCATATGAAAATGTTTGAAAAGTTCTTATTGTTCGAAATGTTTGAAAATGTTCCGGTCCCTGAACGTAGCCGAAGGGTCAAACTCCACTAAATGCGTTAAAACCACCGTCGACCGGAATAACGATCCCGGTTACGAAGGAGGAGATGTCTGATAAAAGATAAAGTGTAGCCCCCTGAAGATCATCAGGATCGCCGAATTTCCCCATGGGTGTATTGGTGACGATTTTATTTCCGCGAGCAGAATAGCCGCCGGTCTTTTCATCCAGTACCAGGAAACGGTTCTGGCTGGTGATAAAAAATCCGGGAGCTACAGCATTCACGCGAATGCCCATTTTGGCAAGGTGAACAGCCAGCCATTCGGTGAAATTATTGACAGATGCTTTTGCTGCGGAATATGCTGGGATCTTGGTAAGCGGGTGATAGGAATTCATCGATGAGATGTTGATAACAGATCCCTTTCTATGCTCCAACATATCCTTTGTAAAAACCATTGTTGGTAGAATGGTTCCTTTGAAATTAAGTGCGAAGACCTTGTCAAATCCTTCCATCTGTAATCCATAAAAAGTCTTCTCCAGGTTTTCCAGATCTGTCTCTTCCATTTGCTCCACCTGGGTAGTGGCCTGTGGAGAATTACCACCGGCTCCATTGATAAGCAGCTCAATGGCACCAAGCTTCTCATTGATGATCACTTTGGCAGCTTCAAGCGAATCCTTGTCAAGTACATTCGCCTTAACTCCGATCACTGTTGCATCGAATTCCTGACTGATTTCAGTGGCAACCTGTTGCGCCAGTTCCTCGTTCAAATCTACAATGGCCACTTTGGTCCCAACAGATACCAGGGCCTTAACAAGTGAGATTCCGATCACTCCTGCACCACCTGTGATGACGCACACTTTTCCGTTCAAATCGTCGAAAGAAATTTTTTTCATCCTTATAAAGTTTATTATTTAGAAATTTATAATGAGTTATAGAAATCGATATTTTCCTTGGTAATCAGATCGATGGAAGTAAAATTTTCCCTTTTGATGGTCTCCTTTTTTACCAGGGAATCGAATAGCAGATGAATGGCATGAAAACCCTGAAGTTCTGGCTTCTGACAGATCAGGAAGTCTATCTTACCCTCTTTGAGAAGCTTTATATTTTTGGGTATCAGGTCGTAACCAATAATCTTGGGGGTCATGCAAAGAGACTTAAAGCAGTCAGCCGCAAGATGTACTTTTGAATTGGTCACGAATACCCCACCCACCTCGCATGGATCGATGCCCAACTTCCTGAGAAAGTTAATTATTTCATCTTCGCTAACTGATACTTCGATCTTGAGAATCTTGTGGTTGTTCTTCTTCTCTTCAAAATATCGCATAAAACCCCGCTCACGCTGAATCAAATGGCTGGCATTGTCAAGTTCTTTTGCTACATGAATCAAAAGTATCGGGCTATTGTCTTTTACACCCCAATCAATAAGTTTGGCAGCCAGGTATCCGCTGTCAGACGGACTTTGTGCAACAAAACCAATTGGATTGGTTTCTTCAAGTGTTGCATCAATATAAATGTATGGAATATTCTTTTCATCCAATTTTTTGGAAAGCCGGATCGCTTCACGCTTGGACCAGGGCGCCATCAGAACGGCATCAGGTGCAGCCTCCAGCAATTTCGCTGCTTGTACGGAAAAAGAGGTTGAATCGTCCATGTCAAAGAAAAACTGCTGAATTCTTACACCATAGGCTTTAAGTTGATTCACGGCCTTTTCAATTCCAAGCTGGGGTTTGGACCAATAGGTATCCTGACTGGAGGCCTTTGGCATCAAGGTCGCAAAAACTATGATCTTTTTGGACGCCAGACTACTTGCAAGAAGATTTGGGCGGTATTCAAGCTCGTCAATGATCTGTTGGATCTTGAGCTTGGTTTCTGCAGATACCTCCCCTCTTTTGTGCAGAACCCTGTCGACCGTTCCAATCGAAACCCCGGCTTTAAGGGCAATGTCCTTGATCCGAATATTTCTTCTCATGCTCCTGATTAAGTCGGAGCAAATTTACACAAAAAATTAACTCGTGTACGAACACGGAATAAGAATATTTTCATTTTTTTTGCTGGAATTTTGATTTTTTCAATCCTCAGATCAAAAAATTATTTACTTTCGTGAACGAACACGGAAAAATAATTGAATCATGAAAAAGATCGGAAAATACAGTTTCGGAATTGGTGACAGGTTTGCCCACCAGGGAAATGCCCAACTACGTGCATTGTTGAAAGCACAAAAAGCTGGTGTTGAAGTAACTCCTGTTTGGAACAAATCAAACAGGGAGCATATGTACGTTCACTCAAGCCCAATTGATACGAGAAAAGAGGCTGACCTTTCCGTAAAAGAATTGGAATATAGAGGTGATTATTGTGTTGATGCAGACCATATTAACCTTGGAAACGTGGAGGGTTTTATTGCATCCTCTGATTTTTTTACCATCGATGTAGCTTCCAAAATTGGAATCGCTTCTCCTGCCCATGATATCGAATCATTTATTGAATCTTGTTTTGCCTATACCGGACAGTTGAATATTCCGAATATTGCCCATCCCTTCCTGGTGGATCGTGAACTCCTTACTAAAATTGCCGGTAAATTTTTATCCGCAATTGCGGAAGCCGGTAAAATATACCGTTTCATTGCCGACAGAAAAGGTACCGATGATTTTGTAACCGAGATTTCGATGGATGAGGTAGAGACTCCGCAGTCGCCGGTCGAACTCTTCTTTATCCTTAAAATGATTGCCAACCAAGGCATTCCAGCCCAAACCATAGCACCCAAATTTACCGGCCGGTTTAACAAAGGCGTTGATTATGTCGGAGATGTGGCCATGTTTGCCAAAGAATTTGAGGAAGACATTTTGGTCATTGATTACGCGGTCAAGGAGTTCAATTTGATGGACAATCTGAAGCTGAGCGTTCACTCCGGCTCTGATAAGTTCTCCATCTATCCCGAAATACAACAAATCCTCACCAAATACGACAAAGGGATACATGTCAAAACCGCAGGCACAACCTGGCTCGAAGAGGTAATCGGGCTGGCTGTTTCCGGAGGAGAAGCACTGAAAGCCGCCAAATCAATTTATGCACAGGCATTGGCGCGTAAAGAAGAATTGTGCGCACCTTATGCAGATGTGATCGACATCAAGGCTGAAGAATTACCAACAGCTGAGGAGGTCGCAACATGGTCCGGCGAAAAATTCGCCAACACGCTTCGGCATATTCCGGGACATCCGGACTACAATGCCAATCTAAGGCAACTTATTCATGTCGGGTACAAAATCGCCTCCGAAATGGGAACCTATTACACAGACCTTTTGAAAGCCAACAATGACATAATTGGGCAGTGCGTCGAAGAGAATCTTTTCGACAGGCATCTCAAACGGTTATTCAATATATGAAAGTGCCCGGAGTGACTAAAGTGATCTAAAGTGCCTGGAGTACTTACGCCTCATGCAGAATTTAAGTATGACCAAATAATTTATCATTCATAACTCATAACTTCCTATGAAAGCTTTTATGGACGAAGATTTTCTTTTGCAGTCAGAGACAGCAAAGGAGTTGTATCATGACCATGCTGCCAAAATGCCCATTTTCGATTACCACTGTCACATTTCCCCGAAAGAAATTGCCGACGACAAGAGGTTCGATAACATGACACAAATCTGGTTAAATGGTGATCATTACAAATGGAGAGCCTTGCGCACCAACGGAGTCAATGAACGCTATTGTACGGGTGATGCCTCCGACTGGGAAAAATTTGAAAAATGGGCAGAGACGGTTCCATACACCTTGCGCAATCCACTTTATCACTGGACTCATCTGGAATTACGCAAGCCTTTCGGAATTAAGTCTGTCTTAAATAGCAAAAGTGCCAAAGCCATTTGGGACAACTGCAATGAACAGCTTCATTCTCAAGGTTTCTCCTGCAGAGGAATCATTGAAAAAGCCAATGTTCATACAATTTGTACCACGGATGATCCAATTGATAATCTGGAATATCATGCCAGCATCAAAAGAAGTGGATTCCGGGTTCATGTTTTGCCCGCCTGGCGGCCAGATGCAGCCATGATGGTTGATGACCCAACTGCCTTCAATAGTTATGTTGTTAAATTGGAACAGTCTGCCAATACCACGATTTGCAATTTCACTGAATTTCTTGAGACCATCGATAAGCGCCATCTATTTTTCCATGAAAACGGATGCAGATTGTCTGATCATGGGCTTGATACCATCTACGCAGCCGATTATACTGAGGCTCAGATTAAAGAAATCTTTAATAAAATTCGTGGAGGAAATCCGCTGACACAAGAAGAGATTAATCAGTTCAAATCCGTCATGCTTTACGAATTTGGTGTGATGGACCACAAACGCGGCTGGACGCAGCAATATCACCTTGGCGCATTGCGCAACAACAATACCAGGTTGTTCAATATGCTGGGGCCCGACAAAGGATTTGATTCTATTGGTGACCTTGAAATTGCAAAACCATTGTCAAAACTGCTCAACAAACTGGATAGTGAAGATAAACTAACCAAGACCATTTTGTACAATCTCAATCCAAGGGATAATGCAATGATGGCAGCTATGATTGGAAATTTTCAAGATGGCACCATACCCGGTAAACTTCAATACGGATCTGGTTGGTGGTTCCTGGATCAAAAAGATGGAATGGAAGATCAAATGAAAATGCTTTCCAACCTCGGTTTGCTTAGCCGTTTTGTAGGTATGCTAACTGATTCCAGAAGTTTTCTCTCTTATCCCAGGCACGAGTATTTCAGAAGGATTCTCTGCAATTTGCTTGGAAATGATGTTGAAAAAGGAGAAATTCCCAATGACATGGATCTTCTTGGTAAAATGGTTGAAGATATTTCATTTAACAATGCAAAAAATTATTTTAATTTTGGAGAAGTGACCAAGTAAAATTTTGAAAGTGACCAAATAATAATCAATAACTAAACCCGTTTAAAAATGAATAATCTATCGGAAAAGATAGGAAAATACAGATGGACAATCTGTGCATTGGTCTTTTTTGCCACCACTGTAAACTACCTCGACAGACAAGTTCTTAGTCTTTTGAAAGACCGGCTTGAAGTTCAATTCAACTGGAGTGATTCTGATTATGCTAACATCGTTTCGGTATTCCAGTTTGTGTATGCCATATCCATGCTTTTTGCCGGTCGTTTGATTGACTGGTTGGGAACCAAGCTCGGTTATGCCTGGTCTTTGATCATCTGGTCAATAGGAGCTATGATTCACGCCTTGGCAAAGAGTACCGGTGGTTTCATGTTTGCCCGCGGTGTACTTGGTTTCGGTGAAGCCGGAAACTTTCCTGCCGCGATAAAAACGGTTGCCGAATGGTTTCCAAAGAAAGAGCGTGCGCTTGCGACGGGCATTTTTAACTCAGGAACAAATGTGGGTGCTATTCTTGCTCCAATTACAGTTCCCTGGATTGCCGACCATCTCGGATGGGAAGCTGCTTTTCTGATTATCGGTGGAATAGGATTTTTCTGGCTCATTTTTTGGTTCTGGCTTTATGAAATTCCAACCAGAAGTAAACGCATTGGTGCAGCAGAATTTGCCTATATCAATTCTGACAACGTTCCTGAAAAGACTAACAGTGACGGCTCTGCAAAAGAAAAAGTATCCTGGTTCAAGCTGCTTAGATACAGACAGACCTGGGCTTTCAGCTTTGGTAAATTTATGACAGACGGTGTGTGGTGGTTCTTTTTATTCTGGCTACCGGCTTACATGAAGGCACAATATGGCTTAACCGGAATGGATATTGCTTTCCCTCTGGCAGTGCTGTATATGATGTCTTCCATTGGAAGTATCGGGGGAGGCTGGTTTCCGATGTATTATATCAACAAAGGGTATGAACCCTATGCCGGTCGGATGAAAGCCATGCTCACCATCGCTATGTTTCCTTTGGTGGTATTAAGTGCTCAATACCTGGGAGTCTACAGCATGTGGTTCCCTGTAATTATCATTGGGATTGGAACAGCAGCTCATCAGGCATGGTCGGCTAATATTTTTACCACTGTTTCTGATATGTTTCCCAACAAGGCAGTCGCCAGCGTCACAGGAATTGGCGGAATGGCAGGTGCTATGGGTGGTATCGTCGTGAATAAATCAGCTGGTTGGGTATTTGATGCCTACCGTCATGCCGGAATTGCCAAATCATGGGTTACATCTCAATCAACGCAACTCACTGAATACATTGAAAAAATCCGGTCTATGCATTTATTGAACAAACGTGGAGACTTGATAGACCTGAATATAAGCGAATTAGGCAATCTCCCTAAAGAAGTTGTTGCTCAATTGCAAGCCATTGATCCGGGTCTGTTTGATCAGCTGAAAAGCATTCAGGCTCCAATCGTTCAAGGGAATATGACAATAGCCTACACTTGGGTATTTGGCTTTTGTGCTTTAGCCTACCTTATGGCTTGGTTCGTTATGCACACACTTGTTCCAAAGTTTAAGAAAATCGATTTGTAAGAATTAAGCTTTTAGCTGTTAGCTATTAGCCGTTAGCTGTTGGCCGTTAGCTGTTGGTTTCTAGCCATTAGCTTGGCTAATAGCTAATTGCTAATTGCTTATTTCACTCTTCCGGGATAGACATCTAAAGCAACTTTAAGGCATTCGACCGCTTCCTTCAAATCCTCCCTGTTCAAAACGTACGCTACCCGAACCTGGTTGTTTCCAATACCCTGAGTTGAATAAAACCCGGAAGCAGGAGCCATCATCACCGTTGCACCTTTGTGCTCAAACTCTTCCAGCATCCACTGACAAAAACGATCACTATCATCGATAGGCAAACTAACCATCGAGTAAAATGCACCCATCGGCA
The DNA here is from genome assembly GCA_025358395.1 of Bacteroidia bacterium. The sequence continues at coordinate 4,696 of JANYJT010000169.1, read as the reverse complement.
TCGGGGAAAACACCCCATCAATTTCATTTAGAGCATTGATAAAATAGTCCCTTCGTTGCAGGTACTCCTGATAAACATCTTCCATATATTCCGGCGGCGAATCAACGGCAGCTTCAGCTACCACTTGTCCCAACATCGGCGGACAAAGCCTGGCCATGGCCAGTTTGGCGATTGTCCGAATGACCTTCTTGTTTTTGGAAACCAGCGATCCGATGCGAATACCGCACGCACTAAAACGCTTCGAAACGGAATCAACCATGACCACATTTTCACGGATACGATTAAGTTCCAAAACTGAATAGTGTAATTTTCCGTCGTAGACAAATTCGCTGTACACCTCATCCGCAATAAGGAAAAGGTCATATTTCAGAACAAGATCCTGAAGTTGCAGCAACTCCTCCCGGGTGTAAACATATCCGGTCGGATTGTTTGGATTGCAGATAAATATTCCCTTGGTATTCGGACCTATTACCTTTTCAAATTCAGCAATGGACGGTAGCTGAAATCCAGTTTCAATATGGGAGGTAAGTGGTTTGATTACTACATTATTGGCTATTGCAAAAGATTGGTAATTGGCATAAAAAGGCTCCGGAATGATGACCTCTTCGCCTGGATTGAAACATACCATAAATGCAAAAGAGATTGCTTCTGATCCTCCTGTAGTGATCAGGATCTGCGACGCATCCACCTCCAGGTTCCTGTCGCGATAGTATTGAGCCAGCTTGTTCCGGTAGGTGTCATTCCCAAATGAATGGCCATATGGGATGAGGTCGAAGTTAAAATTTCGGATCCTTTCGATGGCATGTTGAGGGGTCTTAATATCCGGTTGACCTATATTCAGATGGTAAACCTTTCTGCCGAGCGATTTGGCCTTTTCGGCATAAGGTACCAGCTTTCTGATGGCCGATTCAGGCAACTCCTCTCCTCTGTTTGATATTGCAGGCATTCAGTATTTTTCTAATTTGTCCGCGCCAAAGATACAAAACTAATTATTCTATATTTCGACTCAAATGCTTTCTTTTTGTTAAGAAACGGACTTAAAATATTGAAATTAATCAGCAAACTACAACACTTTCTGTACAACTGTAAGTCTATGCAAGCCAATAAATATATGGGATTTAGTCATGGTTAGATGGGTGATTCTTTGCTTAATTTTGTATCCAAATAAATTTAGAACCCATGATAATCGGATTACCCAAAGAAATCAAGAACAATGAAAACCGCGTTGCCCTGACTCCTGCCGGAGTTGCGGAACTGGTTAAAAAAGGAAATAAAGTATATGTTCAGGCAACTGCCGGAAATGGCAGCGGTTTCGCTGATTCAGAATACGTTGCAGCTGGAGGTACTATTCTGAATACGATAGAAGAGGTCTATGCCATTGCGGACATGATCGTTAAAGTGAAAGAGCCCATCGAATCGGAATACCCGCTAATCAAAGCAGGTCAACTGGTTTACACATACTTCCATTTTGCATCCTCGGAAGTACTCACACATGCCATGATTAACCGCAAAGCCGTTTGTCTGGCTTATGAAACTGTGGAACTTGACGACCGCTCCCTCCCGCTGCTGATTCCTATGTCGGAAGTGGCCGGAAGGATGTCTATTCACGAAGGCGCCAAATACCTTGAAAAGACTTTCGGCGGCCGCGGTATGCTGCTTGGTGGTGTTCCCGGAGTTTTGCCTGCAAAAGTTCTGATCCTTGGTGGCGGTATCGTCGGAACAGAAGCAGCGAAAATGGCTGCCGGACTCGGCGCCGATGTAACGATCATGGACATCAGCCTGAAGCGCCTTCGTTACCTGGATGACATCATGCCTGCCAATGTAAAAACACAAATGTCGAACGATTACAACATCCGTTCTCAGGTACAGGTAAGTGACCTTATCATTGGCGCAGTTCTCATTCCGGGGGCCAAAGCACCATTCCTGGTTACAAAGGATATGCTTAAAACCATGAATCCGGGTACGGTAATGGTCGATGTGGCCGTCGATCAGGGTGGTTGTATCGAAACGACCGTACCTTCCACCCACGACCATCCAACGTATGTGGTGGATGAGGTGATCCATTATACGGTGGCTAATATGCCGGGAGCCGTTCCTCGTACTTCTACCATTGCCTTAACCAATGCCACACTTCCTTATGCCATCAGTCTTGCCGCACAAGGCTGGAAGAAGGCGTGCACAGAAGACAAAGCATTGCGCAAAGGCCTCAATGTTGTCAACGGGAAAGTGGTTTACAAAGGTGTAGCCGAGGCCTGGGGACTACCCTATTGCCAGGTGGAAGAGGTGCTGCATTAATGAAAGATTAAAGATTACAAATTTAGGTATATAGGCGTTTTGCCTGGCAACAAACCGGGATATTGATGGATTCAAAAATTCACCGATATCCCGTTTTTTTTTGTGAAAACGGATGATATTTCTCTATTTTGATTTAAACAATTGTAATACATTTACGAATCAAATTTCAGAATCTCTATATTTAGCTCACATGTGGTCACAAGTCATAGATCCGTTTAATAACATTGCAATTTCGGGTTTAGTCGCTATTCTTCCCATCCTGGTCATATTTTGGGCGCTGATCATCAAAAAGATGAAAGGGTACAAGGCCAGTTTATTGGCTGTTTCATGCGGGATTATGATCGCTGTCGCTGTCTATGGAATGCCGGTAAAGCTCGCATTGCTGTCAACCACCAACGGGATCATGTATGGCCTTTTTCCGATCTGCTGGATCATCCTCTCGGCGGTATTTCTTTTCAACATCACCGTCAAAAGCGGCCAGTTTGAAATCATCAAGCATTTTATGGCTTCCATCACTTCGGACAGAAGAATTCAGGCATTGCTGATCGCTTTTTCATTCGGATCTTTTCTGGAAGGCACCGCGGGATTCGGAGCGCCGGTTGCAATTACGGCGGCAATGCTGGCAGGATTGGGTTTCAATCCGCTTTATGCTGCCGGCATTTGCCTGATTGCCAATACTGCCCCGGTGGCTTTTGGCTCCATCGGCATACCAATCACAGTGGCATCGCAGGTCTCTTCCATTCCCGAAATGGCCATTTCCCAAATGATTGGCAGGACACTCCCTTTTCTGTCACTTTTACTTCCTTTTTACATCGTGTGGATCATGTCGGGGTTCAAAAAAACGATTGAAGTCTTGCCCGCCGTACTGGTGTCAGGAGGCTCATTTGCATTCCTTCAATGGATTTCGTCTAATTTCCTCGGACCGGCCTTGCCGGATATTATCGCCGGCATTGGCTCTATCCTTTGCCTGATCATCTACCTGAGGTTTTGGAAACCCAGGAGCGTCTGGCGCTTTCCCGACGAGCCGGTTCCAACAATGCATGCATCGCACGACTATTCCCCGGCAGAAATAATCAAGGCTTGGTCACCATTTATTTTGCTGACAATTATGGTCGTTTCCTGGGGATTGCCACCTGTCAAACAACTTTTCAACTCGATAGGTATGGTGCAATTTGAGATGCCCGGAATTCACAATGCCATCCTGGACAAAAACAACAATCTGTTGCCACATATATTCAAATTCAATTATATGTCAGCCGCAGGAACATCCATTTTTCTGTCAGCCATCATCGCCATACCGCTCGTAGGACTGAAGTTTAGCGAAGGAATAAAAATCCTTCGGGCGACATTCGATCAATTGAAATATTCGATCATTACCGTTGCATCCGTATTGGGATTCGCTTATGTATTAAATGATTCAGGCATGACAATTACCATGGCAACCGCGTTGGCAAATACCGGTTTCCTATTCCCGTTTTTTGCTCCAATCCTGGGTTGGTTGGGCGTGTTTATCACAGGATCAGATACATCAGCAAATGCCTTGTTCGGCAAACTTCAGTCGGCGACTGCCACCTCCATTGGACTGGATCCGGTATTGACAGTGGCGGCCAATGCTTCAGGCGGCGTGGTTGGCAAAATGATTTCGCCGCAATCCATTGCAGTGGCCGCAGCTGCCGGAAATCTGGTTGGCAAAGAATCCGAGCTATTCCGTTTTACGGTGAAACACAGCTTTATCTTGCTCTTGTTTATTTGCCTGCTGGTTTTGGCTCAGGCCTATATGTTTAGCTGGATGATTCCTGAATATCAAATGCTCTCACCAAAAACCATTTCGACTACGCCTGATTTTTCCAAAGGCTACATTTACCTGCTGATACTGGCAGGTATACTGGCAGCATTTGCCTTTTTTATCCTTAAATTTGGAAAGAGAAGGGAATAAACTGTGTAAATTTGAACTTCTTATCCCGGAAAGGTTATGAAAATAAGTTTCCCATATGGCATCGATGAATTATCTCTAAGTGTACCAGATCATTGCATCATATATAAATCAAATTACAAAAGCAATACCAAGTCTGCCACCGATCTGCTTATGGAGTCGCTCGAATCGCCTGTCGGTGGAAATAAGCTTGCAGAGCTGCTTCACGGTAGAAAAGAGGGTAAGGTCGTGATTGTAGTTTCTGACATCACGCGTCCAATCCCTTACAAGCAATTTCTGCCGGAACTCACTGCATTTATTGAAGCGAGCGGTGTAAAAAAGGAAGAGATTACGATTCTGGTGGCCACCGGTATGCACCGTGCCTCAACCCGCGATGAACATCGGAGAATGTTTGGTGAGTACATTATCAACAACTACTACATCAGCGACCATGATTGCGAAAACAAGGATGAATTGCTCGAATTACCT
>JANYJT010000151.1 GCA_025358395.1 Bacteroidia bacterium | reverse complement strand
TTCTCGTTGAAAATGCCGAGAGATTCGAATACTTTTCTGGAACTCTTGTAAAGATATGCATCCAATGCCAGTGGCACACTTTTTATGTTTGTCAAACCACGACGTTCAGCCTCGTCAGCCCATTCCTGGCTGTAACCGTTGCCATCAAAACGAACAGGCTTGCATTCTGTGATATATTTTTTCAATACCTGGAAAATCGCCTCATCCTTTTTAACATTTGAATCAATTAACTTATCAACATCCTTTTTAAATTGAATCAATTGTGCCGCTACAACAGAGTTCAACGCAATCATGGCTGAAGCGCAGTTTGCAGATGATCCAACAGCTCTGAATTCAAACCTGTTGCCAGTGAAAGCAAAAGGTGAAGTACGGTTCCGGTCAGTGTTATCCAGAAGAATCTCAGGAATACGGCCAATATTCAATTTCAAATCTGTCTTTTCATCAGGTGTCATTTTCTTCTCGCCGACCATCTCTTCAATCTGGTCAAGCATGGCACTTACTTCTGTTCCAAGGAAAGTGGAGATAATGGCCGGAGGTGCTTCATTTGCTCCCAACCTGTGAGAGTTACTTGCAGAAACGATTGACGCACGCAGAAGATCCTGGTTGTCATAAACCGCTTTAATTGTATTGACAATAAATGTTAAAAACTGGGTATTTGATTTAGGATTCTTTCCAGGAGAATATAGGTTCACACCTGTATTGGTAGAAAGCGACCAGTTATTGTGTTTGCCTGAACCATTAATACCTGAAAATGGTTTTTCATGCAACAATACTCTGAAACCATGATGACGGGCAATCTTATTCATCAGATCCATAACCATTTGGTTATGATCATTGGCAAGGTTCACCTCCTCAAAAATAGGAGCTAGTTCAAACTGGTTAGGTGCAACTTCATTGTGACGGGTCTTAACCGGTATTCCCAACTTATATGCTTCATTTTCCAAATCCATCATAAACATGGCAACACGCTCCGGAATTGATGCAAAATAGTGGTCCTCAAGCTGCTGATCTTTTGCAGAAGAATGTCCCATCAAGGTTCTTCCGGTCAACACAAGGTCTGGACGAGCAATAAATAAGGCCTCATCAACCAGAAAGTACTCTTGCTCCCAACCAAGATTGGCCGTTACCTGAGTTACATTTTTATCAAAATACTGGCAAACATCGACAGCTGCCTTGTCGACAGCATTCATGACTTTCAACAATGGTGCCTTGTAATCAAGGGCTTCCCCTGTGTATGCAATAAAAATGGTCGGAATGCAAAGTGTTGTGCCTACGACGAACGCCGGTGAAGAAACATCCCAGGCTGTGTAACCTCTTGCTTCAAAAGTATTTCTGATACCACCACTTGGAAAAGAAGATGCATCAGGTTCCTGTTGCGCCAATAATTTACCTGGAAAGCTTTCGATAACACCGCCCATCTCAGAATGGTCAATAAAGGCATCATGCTTTTCAGCCGTTCCGTCTGTCAATGGGTGAAACCAGTGAGTGTAATGGGTGGCTCCGTTTTCAATAGCCCATGTTTTCATTCCAATGGCTACCTGATCAGCAATTTTTCTATCTATGGTTGTTCCGTTGTCAATGGCGTCACAAATACCTTTGTAAGAATCTTTGGAAAGATATTTTTTCATTTTCGGACGATCAAAAACCAACATTCCATAATAATCAGAAGTCAGATTCTCTTCCCTTTTTACCTCAACAGGCTTCCGGGTCATCAAAATCTCCAGCGCTTTAAATCTAAATGTTGCCATAGCTATAATTTTAAAAATAATAAATTCAAAATTTTCTGCTAAATTACATTATTTTTAATAAGACCCCCATTTTTTTTATCAAATAATCAATATTTCATATTATTTTAACATTTATGTTTGGTATTTAGGCGTATTTGGAACAAAAAAGACATATTTTTTCAGTTAACTTAATTTAAAAAAATGCCGATTCATAAGAACCGGCATTAAATTTATCAAACATCATTTTTTAACCAACCTCATTGAAAAAATGATAATACTGAACGACACACCTTATTCCGTTGTAGAAATTTTCTAAGAGGAAATTTTCATTCGGTGAATGGATCGCATCTGATTCGAGTCCAAATCCCATCAATATGGTTTTCACACCCAGTATCTTTTCAAATGTTGAAACTATGGGAATACTACCACCACTTCTAACAGGTACTGGTAACTTCCCATAAACACTAAAGTATGCCTTCTCAGCTGCAATAAAAGCAGGATGATCGATTGGACAAAGATACCCTTGACCACCATGATGAACAGATACATTTACGCTAACTGATTTAGGCGCAATCGATTCAAAATAATTTTTAAATAATAGGGCGATCTTCTCATGGTCCTGATTGGGCACCAACCTTGAGCTTATTTTCGCATAGACTTTGGATGGCAAAACAGTTTTCGAACCTTCTCCTGTATATCCACCCCACATC
>JANYJT010000143.1 GCA_025358395.1 Bacteroidia bacterium | reverse complement strand
GCACCTGATAGCCATCGAGTACCTTCAGCTCATTGGCTAAAATTGTCACGCCGGACTCCTCGTGAACAACTTTCAAAAGTTCTCTGGACATGATTCCTGCCAGATCAATACGCTTTATGCACTCGTTTGCCTCTTCCAGTGTATGGAATGGACCGTATCTGACCTTGTAGAAATGCTCGCGGTAGACTATTCCAAGTGTGTAAGGCAACAAGTTGGAAATAGACTTGATCAAACCGGTAGAATTTTTAGGATCGATAAAGGCACTTATCTGAACATAATAATGTTTGTTCAAATTGGTGTCTGTGGTAGCTGCAATATCCTGTATCTGAGTTGCCTCACGGGTTACAATAACGTCCCGGCTTGTTTTAGCCGTACTTTCCTTCGATACAATTGTCGGTAATGTAGCGGTGGGTTGTGTTACCGGCTGAGTTATCGGTTGTGCTGCCTGTTTCGTTGCCTGTTTCGTTTCTGGTTGTGTCACTTGCCGGGTAACGGGTTGTGTTTCTTTCTGCGTTACAAGTTGATTTGCCGGCAGAGATTCCGGTTTCGCGGATGCAGGCTTTGTTGCTGTCGGAACAGTTGCGGATATTTCAGGCGCTTTGGATTGTTGGGTGATGGTTTGTTCGAAAGCCAGTGCTGCTTTTTCGGTTTTTGCAAGTCGGATCTCTCTGACCAGGTTCTCAGCAAGGATTCCATTGGAAACAATGGCATATTTACACGAAGCTACATCTTTGCTGTTGGTAAACGCGCCAAATCGCACCTTGTACCATCCATCCTCCCGGGTTACCCCGACAGGGAAATTTACAATTTGTGACAGCGTTGTGGCCATTTCGCCCGCATTCTTTTTATTTCTGAAAGCGGCCACCTGCAGGAAAATTTGGTCAGTCCCACTGGTAATAGCCTGTTTGATTAAATCCTGTTGAGAAACGACGGTACTTTTCTGACTTGGTTCGGTTGCCGTATCAGCCATTTTAACCGCTTCAATTTTGGATACTTGCTCATTAGTGGAGTCAACCGTTTCGGCCAAAGTGCTTTTCAGGGTAAAATCAATTCCATCGACAACATCACCATCCCTGCTCCCTTTAATGGCAAATTGGACGGTATCCGGTTCAGAACTGTAATGAAGTTTTTTCAGCTGCACAGTATCGACCCGGGCATAATACCGGCCTGGTATCAACCCCAGATAGCTATAATAGCCATCCTGCTCTGTCATGGTTTTGCCGACAATTTTGCCTGATTTGTTGAAAACATTTAAAGTGATCCGGCCAAAGCCCTGGGGCTCATTCCTGTATATTTTATTGACGGTCCCCGAGACTTCCCCAACAACGGCAATGGGTATCTCTACCAATTTCATCTGATTGGGATCTGCCTCAATTTTGAATGATTTTTTCAACATTTTCCAGGCTACATTGTCGAAACTATTGGGATCCAATTCGACCAGATAATAGGTATAGGGTTCTAAATCAGTTACTCTTACAGTTGAATCCCGGTCGTTTCTGACTGTGTTTCCACCGTTGATCCGGATGTTGAGTCCGTTTGCCATTGGTTCGCCCGGGTCGCGGCGATAATTGCAATTTATATCAAGAAAAGGAGCAAAGATGATGCCTCCTTTTCCAACATTGGACCTGTTGTTGGCGCCGAAGTAATGAGACCTGGTGTCTGCGATCAGACTTCCTCTGGCAAGCTCCATCAAGGTTATTAAACCATTGGCTTGTCTTGCAGTAAAGCCTGTTTGCGCGAAAGGAAAGTCATATCTCAATCCCAACTGGAAAACCTGCTGGCTACTTTTAAAATTGTTTTCATAGGAAAGGGAGACAAATCCGTTGTTAAACAAGTATTTTTCTAATGCACCTTTGGCGGAAATCAGTTCGCCGGAGCTATATTGATATTGCAATTGTGGAATGAAGGTAAGTCCACCGCGCATTCTGAAGGAAAAAGAGAGATCGGAATAGGCATAAGGTTTTGAATTCTTTGTAAACATGGCATAACTGGTAAGGTTGGTGTTTACTCCTAAGATAGCGCCGGAAATCAGCCATTCCGCAGTTGAGTATCCAGTGCCGGGTAACAGGATTTGGTCGTAGGACATGCGGTTGTACATGGAAAAACCTTTGGACTTAAAAGGAATGCTAAAAGAAACTTTCCGCTCTTCCAGGTAGTTGCTGTTTATGGCTGTCTGACCAGGTACGAATTTGGTGTAATTTAACTCAAGCTGCATGTTCTTAGGAAATTGATAGCTCAGTATCCCTTTTCCCCTGACTCCATAGGTCACATCGCCCGATAGCATCATGTTTGGGAAAGGCCTGGTGGCGAGGGTTACAAAAGGCATGACATTGCCGGATGCCAAAGTGGAGAGGTATTCGACGCCGGCACCGATTGTAATGCTTTTGTTGACCCCATAGTTCATGCTGCCGCGGGAAAAGATGGAACCATTCCCGTCTTCAATCACACCTGCATTGACGGTATAATTAAATTCTTTTGCCGGAAGGAAATTGAATGGTACCACAATGGTTTGCTCTTTGGATCTTTCCTCACCCCAAGGGCCATAATATTTTAATTTAACGAGGGAGTTTCCATAGGCAAGTGGAACCTGAAAAGTGAAGAATCCGGAAGCATCCGCTTTTTTATAATCCACAAGCACATTGTTAACATAGAGCTCCACTGTCCATCCGGGACTGGTGTAATCACTTAAAGGAAAAGTACCGAACGCCTGACGGTAAGTCGTTGGCGTGTTTGACAATCGAATGCCCACGACAGGGTCATAGAGGGAGGAGGTAGCATCCGAAGCTATCTTTCCGATGGTGGTTTGCCGGAGATAACTTCGATTGTTGTTGACAAATTTAAGGTAATACTGTTGCAGCCGCTCGTCAAATTTTTCATTGGTGGCGTAGTTTAAAAATACGTTGGCCTCACCTCCGGCAATGGCTGAACCCAGGGCCAGGCTCATCCGGGCATCGGATGATTGACCAATGTTTTGTGTGGATACCACCGACCAGTCGGCCATTCCAAAACGAAACACAGGCCGGGATCTTTTGATCAGGGTGTCTGCCTTAATTTCACCTTTCATTTTGCTGATATTCTGGCGCATCTGTTCAATCCGCATTTCGCGGATTACCGGAAGTTCGAGTTTAGTGGTAAGCACTACCGATAGGTTTCTTACGTCAAATTTGCAATCCATTCCGAATATCTCACCGAAGTATTTGGAAAACAGGTATAAATTCGTGTCTGTGCGGATAAGATCGTCCTTTTGAAGCGTAAGCTGTTTGCCCTGAAACAGGATTATATTTTTTTTGTAATCGATCAGGTAAGTTAAATCCGGAGAGGTTAAAAATCCGGCAATGGAATCCCGGTTCCCGGACATGGTGCATTTAATTTTTAAAAAATCAAAAATATCCTTTACCGGCAACAGAACCTGTTCGTTTTTAATGAGTGCGGGAATCTCGAAACCCCCCAGGTTTTGAACTTGAAAAAAGACGGAAATCTCGTCATATTCGGGTTCATTCTGAGCCTTGACTTCAAATGTAGTCAGAAAAAAGAACAGGCAGGCACTCACCATTGTCCATAAAATAGAGGACATGCTGAACCAATGTCGATTTCGACAACAGCTGTTGCAGGTTTTTGTTAAATTGTCCGTCAATTCACTTGCATTTTCACGGTAAGTGCTATTCAGAAACGAGATTTATATAAATACATCCCGTTTTTGCTTCTATCATAAAGATTTCATTCACAAATGATTAATTTTTTGTAATGAATGAAAAGATTGAAGTTTTATCTTTGACAGGCTTATTTAATTCCGATCATCCTTAAAACAGTCTCACTTTGTTGCGAAGTTATTCGTTGTAATTTTTTTAGAACCCTTCG
>JANYJT010000130.1 GCA_025358395.1 Bacteroidia bacterium | reverse complement strand
GGGTTATTACAAAGATAAATTTATATTCGGAGGTTGAGCATTGCAAAGCTGTAAGAATTTGAAATTTGGATTTGGCCAAAACATTTAATACTCTTGCATAGCGCAACGAAACCTAACCGGTTAGTAAAGTATTTTCGAATGGGAAAAGCAATAATATTCTGTCGATGCGGGGGAGAACGAATTGATCCGGAACGACTGCTGTGGATTGAAAATCTTCTCAAAGAATCTGCTGCTGACGTAGTTGTCTTGTCGGATTTATGCATGCTTTCTGTTTTGGGTAAAGAAAAGCTCAAGATGACTTTCCGGGATGGAGATGAATATCTGATCATTGGTTGTTACGAAAGATCCATGAGGCTGCTTCTGGATCAGTGCAACATTGCTGTAAAGAATGGATCTGTTGCCTATTTGAATTTTCTGGAGCTGCGCAATGAAGAGATAGCCGATAAGGTGGCCTCTTTCTGTGAGAATAGTCAGCAGCCACACGCTTTCAATGTGATGACTCTTTCGACGGAGTGGAAATCCTGGTTTCCGGTCATTGACTATGCGCGGTGCAGTTCCTGCGGGCAATGCCACGACTTCTGCCTTTTCGGCGTTTTTGAGAAAAAGGATGGTAAAGTGTTGGTCGTTAATCCGCAGTTATGCAAAAATAACTGTCCGGCATGCGCCCGTATTTGCCCTCAAACAGCCATCATTTTCCCAAAATATCAGCATGATGGAGGCATTGGTGGAGCTGAAATAATGGACGAGGAGGCAGAGCACCAGAGGCAGTCGGCCGACGTAAAAACTATTTTGTCCGGTGATATTTATCAGGCTCTCGAGCAAAGAAAAAACAGACGTCAGTCAATTATCCGGAACGAAGCGATGAGGAAAGCGATCGAGGACCGCGACAAAGCTTTGAATATTTCCAAATTGCCGTAACGATTCAGTATTATCTTTGGCAAATCATTTTTAACTTTTTATCCATGTCGCTACTCGCCAATTTTCTCCACACAGACCGCCGTTGCCTAAAAAAATTCACGACGAATATGGTCTGGAAAGGATTCCTGGGATTCAGGAAATTCAAAAAGAGGAGGGAGCGGGGCGAACTGTTTCCGGCATTTCAGTTTATCTCAGTTACCAACGACTGCAACCTGAGATGTCAGGGATGCTGGGTCACTTCTGATGGGAAGAAGGAGCATCTTGACATTGAAAAAATCCATCAGATTATTGAAGAAAGCAAAAAGCAAGGTTCATATTTTTTTGGCATTCTGGGTGGAGAACCTTTGATATACAAACAGTTGTTTGAAATTTTTGAAAAGCATCAGGATTGCTATTTCCAATTGTTTTCGAATGGCACACTCTTTAACCAGAATGTGGCGGAAAGACTCAGAAAACTATCCAATGTGACCCCTCTGTTTAGTTTGGAAGGAGATGAACAGGTTGCCGATATCCGCAGAGGCGGAAACAACATCTATACCAGAACACTCAAGGCCATTGCCAACTCTGTCGAAAACAGGCTGATTACCGGGGTCGCCATCAGCGTATGCAAATCGAACATCGAAATGGCGCTTTCGGATGAGTTTATTGAGATGCTTCACAAAATGGGCGTTGTGTATGTCTGGTATTATATTTACCGGCCGGTAGGGGAGAGCCCCAATTATGAACTGGCACTGAGTCAGGATGAAATTTTCAGGCTTAGAAATTTCCTGGTAGATGGAAGGATGAAATACCCTATGGTCTTAATCGATTCTTACTGGCGTGCCGATGGTGAACCTTTCTGCCCTGCGGCGGAAGGTTTAAGCCATCATATCAATGCCTCAGGAAACATTGAGCCTTGTCCGGTGATACAATTGGCCGCCGAAAATGTGGCGGATGGAAAGTTGAAGGATATATACGAAAATTCAGGATTTTTAGGTGATTTCAGGAGCAGCATCCTCCAAAAAACAAAAGGGTGCGTCTTGATGGAAGATCCTGTCTGGTTGAAAATTTTTTCAGAGAAGCACAAAGCCTTAAATACTTCCCAACGTGCGGAAATGCTCAGGGATTTTGAAATTGCACCAATCGTTCCCAGCCACGGCTCTTGTCTCAACATTCCTGAAAAGAGCTGGATGTACCGCATGGCCAAGAAGATGGCATTTTTTGGAATGGGCGCCTATGGTTGAAAAGAAAAAAGCAAATATGATCAATACAGAATTATCATTGGAGGTTCCGGTCAACAAAGAGATCAGGAACACGATCCGGAAAGAGGTGGAAGGGTGGTTTTCGCGGAAAAATATCATTCCGCCGGTATCATACGATTCGATCGTTGATTTTGCTAATCTTCTGTTGGAAGAGTATGGATGGAACCAGAATCTGAAGGCCTTTGTGATGGTGTGCTGCGGCAATGCCATCTGGCATCCTGTGGTTGATGTTGTACCGTACAACCGGCGGATTCTGTTGCTTCCGCATTGCTTGAAAAACAGCAGGTTGTGCAAGGGTCAGATGGATGAGATGGGTCTGCTTTGCGGTGAATGCGGTAACTGTAATATTTCCAGATTTTTACGTGAAGCAGAGAATTTGGGCTATGTGGCCATCGTGACCGAAGGAACGGCTATCGCGGCACGGCTGATTGAGAGTGGCAAAGTAGATGCGGTCGTTGGGGTAGGCTGCATGGAAGTGCTGCAAAAGATGTTCGCTTCTACCAGCAAATTCTCCATTCCGGGGATTGGAATTCCGCTGCTTTCATGCGGATGTTCGGATACTTCGGTCGACTCGGAATGGTTCAAGGAAGAGATATACCGCCTTGATAAAAATCCCTCTTTTCGCATCCTTAACCTCAACTATCTGAGAAACAAGACTTCCTCCATATTTGGGGAGGAGCAACTGAACCGAATTCTCGAACCCGCGGGTAACCTTACTGAACTTCTGGTCTTCGAATCTATTCTGGCCGGAGGGAAACGTCTTCGCCCACTCTTAACACTTTTAGCCTACGAAGCTTTCAGCGAACAGGTTGACCCTGCCACTTTAAATCGTCTGGCCCTCTCGATCGAGTGTTTTCACAAAGCATCCCTGATCCACGATGACATTGAAGATGAGGATGAGATGCGTTATGGAAAGGAGACGTTGCATGCCCGTTATGGCATTCCCGTAGCCATCAACATCGGTGATTTGCTGATTGGCGAAGGCTACCGGTTGATAGCCGAGACCGGAATGAAGGCAGATATTATTCAGGAATGTATCAAAATGGTATCAAACGGTCACCGGAAATTATCAGTTGGGCAGGGAATTGAGCTGATGTCATTGAAAAATCACGAGATCCTCTCTCTGGAGGATACCCTGAAAGTTTTCGAGTTCAAGACCTCCACCGCGTTTAAAGTATCTCTCATGCTGGGGGCAATTGCAGGAGGTGCCGACAAGCCAACCCTTTCCACGCTCGAAGAATTCAGCAGAGCCGTTGGCATCGCCTATCAAATTAAAGATGATCTCGATGATTTCAGCCATCCCGCAGATAAATTTGAAATGTACAAACCATCAGTTCTGATTTCGATGCTGAATGAGCAGTTATCCGATCAGGACAGAAGAGTGTTTGAGGATGCCCGGTCCGGCAATCTTATCGACCGCATTCAGCATTTGATTGATAAATATGGTATTCGCCGGAGCGGAGAGGATCTTTTAAAGAGTTATATCAAAGAATCCGACGATAGTCTGGATACCTTTCAGAACATAGGTTTAAAAATGGCGTTGCATGAGATTCTTGGAAATACTTTCAAAGAGTATATTTAGTTCTGCCGGAAGGAAATATCTCCGTAAAATCAGGGCAAATTCTTTGGAAAGCGTTCTGGAAAAATTTATACAATTACTTGATCAACAGACGATTGAAGAAATCGGAATCTTTCTGAAAACCCAACAGACCCCCACAGGAGGTTTTGCCGACCGGGGAGGGAAATGTGATCTTTATTATACGCTCTTTGGCTATTTTGTGGCCGAAGCCATTGGACTGCAAGAGATTATTCCTTCCTTAAAGAGCTATGTCAGGAATATTGTGCAGTCTGACGACCTGAAAGGCGTTCATCTGAATTGTGCCATCATTCTTTATGTAAAACTATTTGGTATTGACACGCTTCCATTGTCTCTGCGAAAAAAATTAAAGTCAGAAAATAGACAGTATGGGTCACTTCACGCTTATTACCCGTTGTTTTTAGACCTCCTGACCAGTTATTTCACAGAAGATTATTTTCGCCTTTACCAATTGCGAAGAGAGTTGAAGAAAAGCGGGTCTACATCGGAGATGCCCTGTTCTATCACTTCAGCAAACTTAATTATCCAGGCCAGCTTTGGAAGGCAAACAGATGAATTAATCGACGGCCTTAATTTGTTTTACAGAAATGACGGGAGCTTTGCCGCGGTGAAACTCGCCCCAATCGGAGATTTGCTTTCAACAGGTGTGGCTTTGTATGCCTTGAAATTTCTGAACCATGACCTCCGGATCATGAAACCTGATTGTTTGAATTACATCGATTCGCTCTATTCCGGAGGTGGTTTTTGTGCCACAATATTGGATCCCGGACCGGATGCGGAATATACGTTTTATGGACTTTTGGCTTTGGGGGCGCTCGCTGAATGAGTATGAACAAGGAAATAGTGCAAAATCGTTTCCAGGAGTTGTGTGACATCTTGGTGCAGGAACAGAACGGTCAAGGATTCTGGGAGGGGCGGCTCTCTTCCAGCGCACTATCGACTGCCATTGCCATAGTTGCACTGAAGCTTGGAGGCATGCCAGGGTCAGAAGAAAAAATCGGAAATGGGTACAATTGGTTGGAGGTCAATGTCAATCCTGATGGTGGATATGGAGACACTCCGGGGAGTCAGAGCAATGTAAGTACCAGCTTAATTTGCTATGCTGCTGTATATTATTGTCAGGCTGCTGATAAGGGAACTCCACTGTTGGAACGAATTGAAGCTTTCCTCGCGTCCCAAAATATCACTCTTTCCCCAAAAACCATCACATCTGCCATCCTTGGGTTTTACGGGAAGGATTACACCTTTTCTGTCCCAATTCTCTCCTTGCTAATCATTTGCGGTGTACTGCCGAAGGAAGCTGCTTCCCATATTCCGCAACTTCCCTTCGAGTTGTCACTTTTGCCCCAACGGTTGTACCGCTTTTTTAACTTGCAGGTGGTGAGTTATGCGATCCCGGCTCTGATCGGTGTAGGAATATTTATCCACACCATTCGAAAACCGAAAATTGGCGTAGCTAAATCTCTCAGAAACAAATTTGTAGATCCGGCTATCCGTCAATTGACCATGCTTATGCCTGAGAGTGGTGGATTTTTAGAGGCCATTCCGCTGACCGGTTTTGTAGCAATGTGCCTCATGGCAAGTGGCAAGGAAGACAATATCGTGGTAAGGAAAGGGCTGGAATTTCTTGATAATCAGCAACGGGAGGATGGCAGCTGGCCCATTGACACAAACCTTTCTACCTGGGTGACAACGCTAGCGGTTAAAGCACTTGGACCACAACTGAAATCGGTTATTCCGGCGGAGAAGGTTAATTTGTTAAGGAATCATCTTTTGAATATTCAGTACAAATCGAAACATCCGTTTAATGGTGCCAAACCGGGAGGCTGGGGATGGACCAACTTCACGGGATCTGTTCCCGATGCCGACGATACACCAGGCGCAATCCTTGCCCTGCTTGATATGTATGAAGGTTCGCAGCAGGAGATGGATGCCCTGGTTCATGGTTGCCTCTGGCTGGTAGATTTGCAAAATTCGGATGGTGGCTTTCCAACTTTTTGCAAAGGGTGGGGTAAATTGCCTTTCGACAGCAGTTGCGCCGATCTGACCGGTCATGCATTGCTGGCCTATATCAGCGTCCTCGATAAATTGGGAAGTACCTTACCTGATTCCATGAAAAGACAAATTTTCAACAGTGCCACCAAGGCTGCAGCCTATCTGCAGAAGAACCAGGCAACGGACGGTCATTGGCTTCCATTGTGGTTTGGCAACCAGCAAACGGTTGGAAATAGAAATCCGGTCTACGGTACAGCAAGGGTTTCAGCCTATCTCACTGATTGCATTAGCAGGAGTTTTGTGAAGGATGGTCTAAGGGAAATTTTAATTACCATGAATCTATCAGCACAGAAGTACCTCTTGTCCCAACAAAATGCGGATGGCAGCTGGGGAGGGCAGAAAAATATTGATGGAACCATGGAAGAGACTTCCCTGGCAATTTCTGCCTTGATTTCTCTGCATCCAAAAGCTTGTGAAGCAGGGTTTGCGTGGTTGGCCGTCGAAGCCAATGTCAATAATATGAGACCCAGTCCCATTGGCCTCTATTTCGCGGCACTCTGGTATGATGAAAAGATGTATCCAATAGTTTGTTATGCAGAGGCTTTAAGAAGGTATCTGTTTCAGGTAAATGCAATTAATACCGATAATTGAAGCGATTTTTTTATATTTATGGAAGTTTTTTAGTTATGACCGCATAAAAAACACACTCCCATGAGAAAAGAATTGCATTTATTTATTTGCCTTCTTGTATTTCTAATCTGTAACGGATGCACTGTTACGACCAGACAATCGTTCATTCAGCATGTAAATGGATCCCAGCAGGTAGGTATAAACCAGGTTTGGCTAACGCATGAGCATGTTTTGGTTGATTTTTCAGGTGCCGACAGTATTAATCCCAATAGCTGGAGTCATGAAGCCGTAATCGGGGAGATCTCCCCTTATCTTAACGAACTCAGGGAATTTAAAGTAAGCTATTTTGTTGATGCTACCCCTAATTACATGGGAAGGGATGTTGTGCTTCTTGAGAAAATTGCAGAAAGAACCGGTATTCGGATTATCACTAATACAGGTCTGTATGGGGTAAGGAACAATAAATTTATTCCTGGATATGCCATGGAGATGAGTGCAGAAAACCTTGCAGAGATTTGGATCAACGAATTTGAAAATGGCATAGCGGGTACATCTGTCAGACCCGGTTTCATCAAAATCGGAATTGATAATGTTGATCCCTTGAGTTCCATGCATTCTAAGTTGGTGAAGGCTGCGGCATTAACACATTTGGAAACCGGATTAACCATTTCGTCCCATACCGGGAAAGCCGCAGGATTATGGCCGCAACTGGAAATTCTCAGACAATCCGGCATTTCGCCGGAAGCATTTATTTGGGTACACGCACAATCAGAGGACAACCATGACAATTATCTGAAAGCTGCAAAAATGGGGTGCTGGATAAGTCTTGACGGCATTGGTTGGGAATTGGAAAAGCATGTCGAAAAAATCCTTTTTGCCAAACAAAACGGGATTTTAGACAAAATATTAATTTCGCATGATGCCGGTTGGTACGATCCCAAAAAAGAAAAACAAACAATCAAGCCCTATACGAATATCTTCAAAAAGCTCTATCCGGAACTCAAATCGAAAGGTTTTACAGATGAAGAATTCAAATTATTGGTTTCAGTCAATCCATCCAAAGCCTATGCCATTAAAGTGAAGCGCAGCAGATGACATGTTGGCGCTTTCCTTGTTAATATAGATCTTTCAACCATATTTATTGAAACCGGTCATGAATACCAAACACCT
>JANYJT010000124.1 GCA_025358395.1 Bacteroidia bacterium | reverse complement strand
AAACCTATGCTTAAATAAGGGGCTAACTCAAAAATTTTCACAAAATGAAGGCCTTTGGCAACACCTAAGTCAACACGAATAAAATCAACATTCTGATTTCGGAGTATATCCCCGAACTTATCAGGCATCTGTAAGTAAGTTTGATTCTGAATGCCCCCCTCCAAAAAAAGGTATACCGCAGGTACTGACACAGCTCCTCCTCCTCTTTTTTCAACCCTGGCAGAAATACCCCCGACATTCCCAAATTCATTACCAACATAAACCCCAATTCCAGCTTCATTGTGCTGCTGAAGAGTAAATCCATTTTTGAGGTGACCGCTTGCCACCTGGTAGAAACTGGACAGAGCAGTCGAACCGGTTGCTTGACCTCTGTTATCGTTAACTTTTTTAGCCCTAATCACGCTTCTTTTGACAGCCTTGATGCCTTGAATCCGCTTTTTATAAACATATTCATAGACAAAGTAGCACTGATCAACCCTTAGGCCCTCTTTTTCACCAATTTTTGCCCTTGGTGGATTTGTCTGATACAAGGTAGTTTTCACCTTCAACTCTTCCACATTTCGCTCTACTTTATCGAGGCATTTTTCAAGTCCTGATTGTACGAGAACTTCCAAAAGTTGTTCTTGCGTCAAGGATGCCGGATAGTTAGGCGGCGGAATCTTAAATGCCTGCTCTGAAACTGGAGCTGAGACCTCTGATACAAATTCCAGATTAAAATTCATCTGGTCAAATGCCAGCTTCTTTTTAGCTTTCAGTTCAGGGGAATCATTTGGATAAATCCAAAGTTCATTGTACAATTTTGCCTGTGTGGCTTCATCAAAACTTACCTTGAATAGATACAATTTAACATCAGAGTACCATCCCCTGCTATTTCCTTCATTTACCTCTCTTAGACCTGTATAATCAAGTACTGCCACATAGCTCTGACCAATAATTTTATCGCCGGAATCTTTGATTGCATCCAGACTCAATTTCGTGGCTTTCGCTATAAGAACATCAGCATCCGTGGCATTATATAGTCCCCTTTCTTGAAACCTGTCGGCACTCATCGATCCGTCTGCTTGACGTGAATAACAGTAGGCTACAATCTTGTTTCCAACTTTTTGCCGGATAAGTTCATTTGCGATGCTGTTTACATCAATGCCTATGCCAGATGAACCTGTGATTGATTTCTGCTCAATTTTGTTTTCAAAGTACTTACCAGGAACTTCTGCTTTTATAAACAAGTCTCTGAGTTTTGAATCATAGCGGTCAATGAGGATCAAGGTCAGGGAACTTCGATCGTAGGTTGATGGAAGTGCTGTACCCTTGTTTTGACCAAACGAAGTCTGTAAAGCCGTTGACATGAGAGCGATTAATAGGTAGTGTTTTTTCATATTTTGGGAATAAAATCTCATAAACATTCCCTTGAAATAATTCGGGTTATGTCTTTCTTGAGAATTGAGTTGTTGATGAATTTTTAATATCTTATTTACCAATGTTCAGCAGTTAAACGCAGGGCGGGATTTTAACTACCGAACTTCCTACGAAGGGCTGCATTTCAAGTTATTACTTTCCCGTCAACGAAGCGCCGAAACCCGACTTGCCGGGCAGCTTGCTGTTTTGGGATAAGGTTATTATACGATTAAAAAAGGTTTACTTCTTTATAGAAAGTCTATTTTATTGGCGTTAAGCCCTTTAGTTCCGTCACCCCAAACTTCCCATTCACCAATTACCCCAATTTTCACACCTTCTTTCAAATTCTCTAAATGCGCATTGTCCCATTTTGAATCACGGATATTTACAAAAATCATAACTTTATTAGCAGTTGGAGTTACAATTGAGATATACCAGGAATCATTTCTTGGATAGTCTATACTCTTAATAATTCCATAAACGGTATATTTTGAATTATTTGATTTATTCTCATTATCAGATGATTTTATTTTTTTAGCATAAATTTCATCACTTTTATCACTTATTAATTTTGTATAATCATCATTTTGATTGGAGTTATTGTCAGAATCCAATATTTGATTTAATAAATCAGAACTTGATTTTCCCTTTTCAAGTATCTGCCAGCCATTGTCAAATTTCTTAAATACTAACTCACCTTCAAGTGGATTAATTAAGCTATATTTTATATAATTATTACCACTAAAGCCAGCTTTTGTTTATCAATATCATGACGATAGGAAATAGGGAGACCCAAAGTTCTGACGACGAGGGGTTTTGCTTCCTCATTGGTCAATTTCACCTGATTGCAACCTGAACCAAGAGCTATTATCATGGTTGCGAAAATTATCATTTGATTTTTCATGCTTTTCAAAATTTGCGCAGAATGGATTTGATGTGGTTTTTTAATATTTTGATCGATTCTACTACCAACTAAAACTAAGGCAGTCCTGAATTTTAACATTAGAAATAGCTATTGAAACTCCATTTAGTGTTATTGTCACTTTTGGACAATTGAAATGGAAACAATCGCCTGATCCTTCATCCTTAAGATTATTAGCACTGATTATCACTTCACTACCAGATAATTTGTATGAATTTTCGCCATTAGAACAATTAGTGAGGATATATTTAGTTCCATTGATTACAATTTTACCTTTTTGAGTTTTTTGAACATAATAGAAAAGCATTTTGTCATTTTTTAAAAAGGTAATTTGCCCAAATCCTTCATTATCCATCTTTTGCGGATTTATAATCAATTTGACTTCAGCATTCTCTTTGGTATAAATTACATTCTTGACAGGAGCAATAGCAATTTTTTGAGCCATAGAATCAACTTTTAAAAGACCTTTCTCTTTTAATGCAAATTCTCTTTCCTTTAGCGCAAGTTCCCTTTCCTTAAGTTCCAACTCCTTTTGCTTGCTGCTTGTCTGACCACAACCAATAAATAAGACCATAGCAATAACACATGCTCCAAAGAATTTTTTTACATTTTTCATGCCGATAAAATTAAATTTCCTGATCAATTGGACTTGAGAATTAGCCCGGTCTAAAACAACAAACGCGTTGAAACATAGTTATTTCAACGCGTTTATACTGGCACTATTTCTTTATACAACGAACGGAAAGACCGCTGCTTCTTTTTGTATAGTTACCATAAATACCTTGCTGATATTTTAATAGATCTCCATTATTACTCTGAATTCCAATATAATAACCTGAAAAATCAGTTTGTCCCACAAAAGCATCTCCATTCCAGAAATATGCAGAACTTCCTGAAGAGTAAAACAAACCCGGTTCTGGAGCGCCATAATACTGAAGCTTAAAACCGTCCCGATATCCCCCTGGTAATGCCGAAAACCCGGTTTCGTTAGTTGCACCTATGTTAGGACTGACCCAATTTGTCGTTCCTATTTCTTTTAACTTACCTGCTGAATTAGTACCCAAATAGGTAGAAAGGGTAGTCCAATCTTCCAAATTTGTAACACTCCAACCTATCGGACACAGCTTGTTAGAGCTTACAGCCCACCAATTATACAATGCACCATACAAACTTTTGTAGGTTGCAGGATTGTTATTGTACCAACAATATGCTGCACTTCCATCAAGGTTAACCCAGCTAGAATTACCTGATACCATTGGAATCACAGTGCCATCATTAAACGTTGTAGTTTTCAAGTTCTCGGCTATCCAAAGTTGCGTGCCAATTCTTACAACCTTGTATAAATTTCCATCAATATCCGAAACAGTTATCGGATCAGTAGTAAAAACTACCTGATTACCATAAGCGGTTCCATTGATAGCCAGTACCACTACCAATGATTAACTTTGGACTCGTTGTTGTAGGATTTTGGGTTGTACTGTAGCAAACTCCTCTTTCTGTAATAGTAGCATTTCCATAAGAGGTTCCTTGGCTATTAATGGCATATGCTCTTACGTAATATGTAGTATTTGATGTCAAACCTGATACTGTTGAGCTGAAAGCTCCAATTCCTGTTCCTATATTTACCTTATTATTGCTTGTTGTTGGAGTTTGGCTAGTACTGTAACAAACTATGGTACTCCCCTTCTTTAGGACAACGAAGTTAATGATGTTGTTATTGTTTTGATGTAGAGACGGGAAATAACTCGGAGAGTTATTCTCGGATCGACATCTTTCTTTTTTTGGTTCTTTTTTTCTTTGTTCATAATGGTTGAAATGTTCATAACTTAAGCAGCCATAGCGTAAACAAAGGCAGGTGTCTGATATTCCAGGCTCTGGTGGATCCTCTCATAGTTGTAAAACTCGAAATAATCTTTTAGCCCCTTGTAAAGATCCAGTCCATCGGCGTATGCATGCAAATATACATTTTCGTATTTCACACTTCGCCATAATCGTTCGATAAAAATA
>JANYJT010000089.1 GCA_025358395.1 Bacteroidia bacterium | reverse complement strand
CTATAGCTCAAAATTATCTCCATCGTTGGCTGCAAAAGTTTCAGGGAAAATTGTTCTGGCCTCTTCGACCAAGCCAGATGCATCCTTGTATCTTGATGAGAAATGGCCAATCAGTAGCTTCTTCGCATGGGCAAGACGTGCCATTTCAGCCGCCTGAACGGATGTTGAATGGTAGGTCTTTTTTGCCAAATCTGAGAGGTTTGCGGCAAAAGTAGCCTCATGATAAAGCAAGTCGACTCCTTCAATTGTTGGAACAATCCCCTTTTTGAAAACCGTATCCGTACAAAAAGCATAACTTCTTGGGGGACTGGCGGGAAGAGTTAGCAGACTGTTGGGAATCACAGAGCCATCTGCCAAAATAAGATCGGATCCGTTTTTAATATTTAGCCGTTGTGAAACAGGTACCTCATATTTTTCCATTGCCTGTTTATCGATGTGCCTGTATGAAGGAAGTTCCTGAAATAAAAAGCCACAGCAAGAGATTCTGTGCTTTAAAGGAAATGAGGTGATCCTGATCCCTTTATCCTCAAAAATGACTGCATTCCTCCGAAAGTTCAATGGATGATATTTTACTTTCAAGTCTGTTTGGTCATTCATAAATTTCATGATCCCTTCCATCATCGGCTGGAGTTCAGAATGGGCATGGATGTGCAATTCGCCCTTTTTACCGTATAATACTAAAGAGGAAATTAGTCCGGGCAGACCGTAAATATGATCTCCATGAAGATGAGAGATGAAGATATGGTTGATCCTTCCCATTTTGAATCCGAATTTCCTCAATTGAATTTGGGTGCCTTCCCCACAATCGATCAGGAAAAGTTGCTCATTGAGTCTGATCACCTGAGAAGTTGGAAACCGCTGGGAGGTTGGAAGGGCAGAACTGCTTCCGAGTATGGTAACTGAGAACGAATTCATATTCAAATAAAAATGAATGCGGAAATGTTGTAAGATCCAAAGATAAAAAAACCCGGCAAAATAGCCGGGTCATTTTATCTTGATATCATAAATTCCCATATTTACACCAGTAGTGCCTCCGCTCCTTCTCTGTTGGCCGCAATCTTCATCAAAGATTCAAAACCAATCAGATCCATCATCTTTACAATCCCGGGAGTCAAACCGTACAGAATAAAATTTCCATTCACTCCGTCACAAATTCGTTTTCCCAGCAAAAGTGCACTCATTCCGGAAGGATCGCAAAAGGTACATATGGAAAGATCTACCAAAATGTTTTTTTCACCGTTTTCAACAATCGTTACCAGCTCAGATTTTAAGTCCGGAGCCAACATTGTATCCAGGTTTTGCTTGAATAACGTAATGTTTGTATACGATCCGCTATTTTGAACAATGAAATTCACAGCGATACAAGAAAAGATTACTTCTTTTCGTTTTCTTCCATTTGCGTGCGCAAAGCAGCCAACTCGCTGATATCACCTAAGGTTGTTTTTTCCATGGTGTCTTTCACGGTTTTAACACTTTTTGGTGCGGAAGGCTTGGTGGCAGTCTTTTTCTTCGCTGAATCATCTGTTTTCTTAACATCCTCGTAGACACGTGAGTGAGAAAGTATAATTCTCTTGGCAGATTTTGAAAATTCGATTACTTTGAATTCCAATTTCTCATCCATTTTCACATGAGATCCATCCTCTTTCACAAGGTGACGTGGGGTAGCAAAACCTTCAACTCCATAAGGAAGAGAGATAACTGCACCTTTGTCGAACAGGTCGATAACGGTACCTTCATGAACAGAGTCGACGGTGAAGATTGTTTCAAAAACATCCCATGGATTTTCTTCCAATTGTTTATGGCCAAGGCTCAATCGACGATTTTCTTTGTCGATGTCGAGTACCTGTACTTCAATTTCAGAACCGATGGATGTGAATTCAGAAGGATGTTTGATCTTCTTGGTCCAGCTAAGATCGCTGATGTGAATTAAACCATCTACACCCTCTTCAATTTCAACAAATACACCAAAATTGGTGAAGTTGCGAACTTTAGCTGTGTGAGAGGTGCCAATAGTATATTTGGTTTCGATCTGTGACCAAGGATCATTCTTCATTTGCTTGATGCCAAGAGACATTTTATGTTCATCACGATCAAGTGTAAGAATGGTTGCCTCAACTTCATCTCCAACTTTCAGGAAGTCCTGAGCAGAACGAAGGTGCTGTGACCAGCTCATTTCTGAAACGTGGATCAAACCTTCGACTCCGGCTGCGATTTCAATGAATGCGCCGTAGTCGGCAATAACGACTACTTTACCTTTCACGACATCCCCTACTTTGAGGTCAGCACTGACGTTGTCCCATGGGTGTGATGCGAGTTGTTTCAAACCAAGCGCGATTCTCTTCTTTTCATCATCGAAATCAAGGATAACGACGTTAATTTTCTCGTCCAGCTGGACAATTTCGTTCGGATGGGCTACGCGACCCCAGCTAAGATCCGTAATGTGGATTAATCCATCTACGCCGCCAAGGTCGATAAAGACGCCGTATGAAGTGATATTTTTGACAGTACCTTCGAGTACCTGACCCTTTTCGAGTTTAGAGATGATGTCCTTTTTCTGCTGCTCCAACTCTGCTTCGATAAGAGCTTTATGAGAGACCACAACGTTTCTGAATTCGTGGTTGATTTTAACAACTTTGAATTCCATGGTTTTTCCAACGTAGATATCATAGTCGCGAATTGGTTTAACATCGATCTGTGATCCTGGTAAGAAAGCCTCGATTCCGAATACATCCACAATCATACCGCCTTTGGTGCGGCATTTGATAAATCCTGTAATAACTTCGTCATTCTCAAGAGCAGAATTAACGCGATCCCAGCTTCTCATGGCACGGGCCTTTTTGTGGGAAAGGGTTAACTGACCTTTTTTGTCTTCCAGGGTTTCAACATACACCTCTACTTTGTCGCCAATTTTAAGGTTTGGGTTGTACCTGAATTCGTTTACAGAGACAATACCGTCAGATTTGTAGCCAATGTTGACTACAACCTCACGTTTGTTCATAGATATTACGATACCGTCCACGCACTCTTTCTCTTGAAGAATGGAGAGGGTATTGTCGTACATCTCAGTCATAGATTGTTTGGTACTGGAGCCGGATGTAGGTTTTTTGCCTTCGAAAGCATCCCAGTCAAATTCCTCTTCGTTTGCAGAAGCAATAGCAGATTCAACAAATGCATGCTTTTCTACAATGATTTTTTTTGCTTTAACAGCGATTTTTTCCGCTATAACTACCGGTTCTTCAACTGCAGCAACAACTTCTTCAACTACCGGTTCTTCAACCGCAGCAACAACTTCTTCAGCTACAGGCTCTTCAACCGCAGTAACAACTTCTTCAGCTTCAGGCTCTTCAACCGCAGCAACAATTTCTTCAGCTACAGGCTCCGCGTCAACAAACGAAGATTCTTCTGCAACAGGCTCTTCAACAACGACAGCAGGAATCTCATCGACTACCGGCTCTTCCGATTTAAAGGCATCTAATTCTTCTGCTAACGGTTCTTCAACTCCAGCTCCAATCTCTTCGACTACCGGACTCTCTTCGGTTACTTTTGCTTCCGGAACGGTAGACTCAACAGAGGGATTCTCCTCCGTTTCGTTAACCTCCAGATTTTTTTTGATTTCACTCATTTTAAAATTCTCCTGAAATTAATAAATTAGACATTATTTTGATTGGCCGCAAAGGTACAATTTTTTCTCAAAAAAACAATCCATTCAGCAAAAATCATCTGGTGTTATAACTTATTGATAATTAGATCTTTCCTGTAAAATAAAATTGCTCCAACGAGCGGGGACACATCAGAAAAAATGTATCTAAAATTTGCATTTGCAAATCAACAATTCAACCCAATTAATCCGATGAATTTTCTCTGAATTCTATTTTATTTTCACTTATTTTATGATGTTGCATTTTATTCCGGACTGATCTTTACTTTCCACATGTCACTTAACTTGAGAAGTTATCATGCCACTTGAAATAGAACGAAAATTTTTGGTTTTGAGCGACGACTACAAAGGTCGAGTCCAACATTCCACACGGATCAGACAAGGGTATCTTTCCACTCATCCAGGCCGTAGTGTTCGTGTCAGAGTTAAAGGGAATAACGGATATCTCACCATAAAAGGGCAAAGTAATGCCACCGGGACAACACGCTATGAATGGGAAAAGGAGATTCCATTAAAAGAGGCTATTGAACTTTTAGCGCTTTGCGAACCAGGTTTGATCGACAAGACCCGATATGAAGTGACATCCGGATTGCATACGTTTGAAGTAGATGAATTTCATGGAGAAAACCAGGGATTGGTTGTTGCAGAAATTGAATTATCATTTGAGGATGAAGTGTTTGACAGTCCTTCCTGGTTAGGATGTGAGGTTACCGGTGATGGTAGATATTACAATTCAGCTCTGATGAAGCAACCTTATACAAGGTGGTAGTTTGCGGGAATGATTCAAACTTGTTTTTTTGTGCAATGACCGATTTTATGACAGGATTTCAATACCTTTAATTTCCATAATTGTTCAGAATATTCGGGTATGATAGATGAAAATGTAAAGATTCACGATCTGTTCTCCTTAGAAATGAAGGTTGGATTTGTTGCCAGTGAAAAACAAAAGATAAACAATTTCGCCTTTAACATGTGGATCTTTGTTCCAAATAATCTGGATATCAATAGATTCACCTATTCAAAGGATGATTTCTACCGCGACCTAACTTCGCATATACGGCTCATAACTCCTTCCTATTTACTTGGGATCATTGCTGAAAAAACAGGTAAACCTTTCAGCTCATTGGAAGAGGCCGTTAAGATTCTTGTCCTTGATCCAAAAGCGAACCATCTTGACAACTATGAGTACCATCTTAAAATGTTTTTATCCATTCTGAAAAGTTCTTTGAGGGAGGAAGTATCTCATATTGTCAAGTGCAAAGTTGAAGGTGACAAAGACCATCTTATTCATTCTTTTATTGCCAATGCCCATAAGATAGCCAACAACTACCGATCTCTGTATCCAATTCTCGAGTCATCAAATATCTCTCATGAACTAAGGACCTACTTTCATTTTGGAGATGAATTTATGTCCAATCTAATTGAATTTCAGACTTTTCGACTGATTAGAGTCTTAAAGATGGAGGATCAGATCTATTTTGACAACAAAAAAGATGGATTGCTCTCTTTGATTCGCAAAGAGATCGCTTACAAAAAAAACAAAGGATACCTTGAAGTCGATGAGAGCAATAAAGAAAACAATCAGGAACTTGTCTTCAGGCTAAGCATGTTAAAAAAATATGTAGAAAGCCACCTGTTCCTCGATGTCAAGAAGAGGAAGGACGGGGTTTGGATTGAGCAGGTATTATTTAGCATTGCTGCAGGTCTTTCAATGGTATTTGCGACTGTTATTGCCTTCGGATTTCAGCAGAAATATGGCACTTTTACGATGCCAATGTTTGTTGCATTGGTAGTTAGTTATATGCTAAAGGACAGAATTAAAGAGCTGACAAGGTTTTACTTTGCTCATAAATTCGACAAACGCTACTTTGACCACAAGATCAATATAAGTACCCGTAACAATGAGATTGGTTGGGTTAGAGAGAGCATGGATTTTATTTCGGAACAAAATGTTCCAATAGAAGTTCTCAAGAAACGGGATCGCTCGTCGCTCCTGGAAGCAAATAACCGCGCTGGCAGGGAGCGCGTAATCCGCTATCAGATATTAATGCGGTTAAACAGAGAAAACATCCGCGCCAAAAGCGAATATCCTGCGGCTGGCGTCAATGAGATATTCAAACTGAATTTGTCCAATTTTATTCAAAAAATGGACGACTCCGAATTTCCTCTATTTTATCCTGATGAAGAAAAAGCCTACAAAATTGTGCCCGGCGAGAAAATCTACTATCTCAATTTAATTTTACAGGCAAAAAATGCTGAGCAATGGGATTTCAAAAGATACAGAATTGTCTTTAACCGCAATGGGATTCAAAAGATAGAAACATTTGACTAAGGACTAACATACAAATAGAATTGACAAATCAATGGTTGATTTTCAGCTTTTCTATTATCTTTACCTTTCCCAATCGAACTTTCAATTATGCATTAATATGAAGATAATCATCACAGGATCAAATGGTCAACTCGGTCGCTCTATTCAGGAATTATCGTCAGAGTATCCGGAATTATCTTTTATATATACGGACATTGAAGAACTTGATATCTGTGACGCCACTCTTGTAGACCAATTTATTACGCGGGAAAAACCCTTTGCAATCGTCAATTGCGCTGCATACACTGCTGTTGACAAAGCAGAAAAAGAGGTTGTCCTGGCCGAAAAAATCAATCACCTTGCAGTGGTTAATCTGGTAAGTGCATGCAAGAAAACCGGCACCAAGCTTATTCATATTTCAACAGACTATCTTTTTGATGGAAACAAGTCATCCCCTTACCATGAAAAGGACATTGTGAGGCCAAGATCCGTTTATGGAATTACGAAACTTGAAGGAGAGACAGCCATTTTGCGCGCTGAGATAAAGTCGATCATCATACGGACCTCCTGGCTTTACTCCTCTTATGGTTCTAACTTTGTGAAAACGATGTTACGATTAGGAAGAGAAAGAGATCAACTGGGTGTTGTCTCAGACCAGGTGGGAACACCAACATATGCGACAGACCTTGCCAGGGCTGTGCTGGATATACTACAGGGTAGCACAAACAACAGCAAACGGTTCGTAACGGGTATTTATCATTACTCGAATGAAGGCGTAGCCAGTTGGTTCGATTTTACAAAAGCTATTTTTGAACTTTCACCGGAGATAAGTTGCCAGGTTAATCCAATTGACACACTATCCTATCCAACTCCTGCTACTCGACCGGCTTATTCAGTTTTGAATAAATCGAAAATCAAAACTACTTTTGCCATCGAGATTCCCTATTGGAGAGATAGTCTGAAATTATGTCTTATCAAACTAAAAGATAATGCAAACAAATGAAATTCCCGAAAATGTACTTTTGAAGGCTCAGGAGTGGATGCATGGAAGTTATGATGCAACTACGAAAACTGAGGTTAAAAAATTGATGGAGAAAGAAGATCCAAGCGATCTGATTGATGCCTTCTACCGTGATCTGGAGTTTGGAACCGGCGGACTCCGCGGCATCATGGGAGTTGGATCGAACAGAATGAATATTTATACAGTTGGCGCTGCCACGCAAGGGCTTAGCAATTATCTGAAACTGGCGTTTGCCCATCTTCCTGAGATAAAAGTTGCCATAGGACATGATTGCAGAAACAACAGCCGGTTATTTTCTGAAACCGCCGCTGCCATATTTTCAGCCAACGGCATTAAAGTTTATTTGTTTGAATCACTTCGTCCAACCCCCGAACTATCTTTCGCAATCAGAGAATTGGGCTTGCAAAGTGGAATTATCCTGACTGCCTCTCACAACCCAAAAGAGTACAATGGTTACAAGGCATATTGGGACGATGGATCTCAAATTGTGGAACCTCACGATACAAACATTATCGCCGAAGTTGAGAAAGTCAAAGCTGAAGACATTCGGTTTAACGGAAATCCCGAATTAATTTTCTCGCTGGGAGCTGAAATGGATGAGACCTATCTTAAAAGAGTGGTCTCCATAACACTTTCTCCAGACGCCGTTAAGAATCAGCACGACCTGAAGATCGTGTACACCCCTATTCATGGAACCGGAGTTAAATTAGTGCCGATGGCGCTGGCTAAAATGGGCTTTACCAATGTTATTCATATCCCCGAACAGGATATTGTTAGCGGAGAGTTTCCTACCGTGATTTCGCCAAATCCCGAAGAACCGGCCGCTTTGGCACTGGCGCTAAAAAAAGCAAAAGAGGTCGATGCCGACCTTGTTATGGCCACCGATCCTGACGCCGACCGACTTGGAATCGCTATCAAAAATGACAAAGGAGAATTTATTCTGGTTAATGGCAATCAAACGGTGCTGATATTCCTCTATTATATTATCACCAAACGGAAAGAGCTTGGCTTGCTGACCGGCAAAGAGTATGTGGTCAAAACCATTGTCACCTCTGAGCTTGTCGCTGAAATAGCTGCCAAAAACGGTGTGGAATACTACGATTGCTATACCGGATTCAAATATATTGCAGATGTTATCCGCCAAAATGAAGGGAAGAAAAGCTACATCGGCGGTGGTGAAGAGAGCTTTGGGTTTCTACCTGCTGACTTTGTCCGGGATAAGGATGCCGTTAGCTCATGTGCCTTGATGGCCGAAATTGCGGCTTGGGCCAAGGATCACAAACTCACCCTCTTCGAAATGCTTCAGGATATTTATCTTACCTATGGATATTCAAAAGAGAAGATGAAATACATTGTTCGGAAAGGAAAGGCAGGAGCTGAAGAAATTGAACAACTTATGGTTAAGTTCAGGAACCATCCTCCCATACAATTGGCAGGATCTCCTTTGGAGTGGATGAAAGATTATGAAACGCTTATTATGAAGAACTTGCTTACCGGAGAAGAAAGGCCTATTCAACAAAAATCTACTTCAAATGTATTGCAGTTCTTTACCGTCGATGGGTCAAAAGTTTCCGTACGACCTTCCGGTACTGAACCGAAGATTAAATTTTACATCGAGGTAAAAGCAAAATTGAATGCAAGGGAAGATTATGATAAGGTGGATTTGGCTACTTCCCAAAAAATTGATTTGGTAATGAATGATTTAGAAATTTAATAAATATAAACTATGAGAACTCTATTATTGGTAGCAGCATTGTTTTTCTCATTTGCTTCTATCGCCCAGAAGGTTGAAACACCAAAACCAGCAGCCCAAAAAGCTGAACCAACCAAAGAAGAATTGGCCAAGATGAAACCGGAAATGACAGAATTCTGGGATCCTGAGGTTGCAGTCGTTACGCCGGGATCAACGCCAATGGATGCTCCTTCCGACGCCATCATTTTGTTTGATGGTACCCCTGAAAGTTTTAATGCCAACTGGACGAATACGAAAGGCGAACCTTCCGGATGGATGGTAGCTGATCAGTGCGTTACTGTGGTAAAAAGAACCGGGGGAATTAAGAGTAAAATTGAGCTCCAGGATTTTCAGCTTCATATTGAATGGCGTACGCCTGCTGAAGTCATAGGAGAAAGCCAGGGTCGCGGCAATTCAGGAATTTTCCTGCAGGGCAGGTATGAATTGCAGGTACTGGACAATTATCAAAACAGAACTTATCGCAACGGTCAGGCCGGATCCATCTACAAACAATATGCACCACTTGTCAATGTTTGCAAGAAGCCTGGAGAATGGCAGGTTTATGATATCATTTACACAGCCCCAAGATTCAAAGAGGATGGAACAGTTTTCTCGCCTGCCCGCGTAACAATTTTGCAGAATGGCGTTTTGGTCCAAAACAATATATCACTGTTTGGAGGTACTGAATATATTGGTATCCCGAAATATGTAGCCCATGGTGCCGCAGCATTAGAATTACAGGATCACGGAAATCCGGTTAGCTATCGCAATATCTGGGTTCGGAAACTTTAAGAAGAAGTGACTAAAGTGAGCTAAAGTGACTAAAGTGACTAGAGTTTGGGACTCCCAACTTTAGTCATTTTAGTCATAAAGTACTTTAGTCACTTTAGCTCACTTTAGTCACTTTAGCTCATGGAAAAGATCCTCATTCTTGATTTCGGTTCCCAGTATACCCAGTTGATCGGTCGCAGGGTTCGCGAATTGAACGTATTTTGCGAAATTCATCCTTTTAACCATTATCCGCCCATCGATGAATCTGTGAAAGGGGTCATCTTGTCAGGGAGTCCGTATTCTGTCAGAGACGAGAATGGCCCCAGGATTGACCTGTCAGAGATAAAGGGTAAAATACCTTTGCTGGGTGTATGTTATGGCGCACAGTATCTGGCGCATTTTTATGGTGGCGAAGTTGCTGCATCCGATTCAAGAGAATATGGCAGGGCCCATCTGAAATGGCGGGACAATAACAACCAGCTTTTCAATCAGATAACTGAAAACTCACAGGTGTGGATGTCTCACGGTGATACCATCGTGCAATTGCCCGAAAATTATACCGTACTGGCCTCTACCGGAGATGTTGAATATGCAGCTTTCCAGGTAAAGGAGGAACCAACTTACGCTATTCAGTTTCATCCAGAGGTATACCACACATCAGAAGGCACTCAGTTGCTTCAAAATTTCCTTGTTAATATCTGCGGATGCAGCCAGAATTGGACGCCCGACTCGTTTGTTGAGGCAACAGTTAGTCAGTTGCGTCAAAAACTTGGGAACGACAAAGTTGTTCTTGGTCTGTCGGGCGGCGTCGATTCGAGTGTAGCCGGCGTCTTGCTGCACAGAGCAATTGGTAGTAACCTCACCTGTATTTTTGTGGACAATGGTCTTTTGCGTAAAAATGAATTCGCGGATGTCCTAGAATCTTACAAGGGAATGGGACTAAATGTGATTGGTGTCAATGCAAGGGAAAAATTCTGGAATGATTTAATAGGAATTACTGATCCTGAGAAAAAAAGAAAAACCATTGGCCGGGATTTTATTGAAGTTTTTGACGTCGAAGCCCACAAGATACAGAATGTAAAATGGCTGGCACAAGGTACAATTTATCCTGATGTTATTGAATCAGTTTCGGTGAATGGTCCGTCGGCTACCATCAAATCCCATCACAATGTTGGCGGATTGCCAGAAAAGATGAATCTCAAGGTGGTTGAACCGCTCAATCTGCTCTTTAAGGATGAGGTTAGAAGGGTTGGAAAAGCATTGGGAATAAAAGATGAATTACTGGGACGACATCCTTTCCCGGGTCCGGGATTGGGCATCCGGATACTTTCTGATGTTACTCCTGAAAAGGTGAGGATGTTGCAGGAGGCTGATGCCTTATTTATTCAGGCACTCAGGGAATGGGATCTTTACAACAAAGTATGGCAGGCAGGCGTGATGCTTTTGCCTGTTCAGTCTGTTGGGGTGATGGGCGATGAAAGGACTTACGAAAATGTTGTGGCCCTACGCGCGGTGGCCTCAACTGATGGAATGACAGCCGATTGGGTACATCTCCCTTATGAATTTCTGGCCAAGGTTTCCAATGACATTATTAACAAAGTACGGGGAATTAACAGAGTGGTTTACGACATTAGTTCAAAACCACCGGCAACGATTGAATGGGAATGATTACGCTGTAGAGACGCATAATTATGCGTCTTTACTTCGGTTATGAAATTATTGATGATCCATTGAGACGCATAATTATGCGTCTTTACTTCGGTTATGAAAATATTGATGATCCATTGAGACGCATAATTATGCGTCTCTACTTCGGTTATGAAAATATTGATGATACATTGAGACGCATAATTATGCGTCTTTACTTCGGTTATGAAAATATTGATGATACATTGAGACGCATAATTATGCGTCTCTACTTCGGTTATGAAAATATTGATGATACATTGAGACGCATAATTATGCGTCTCTACCCAACCACCACAAAATTTTCGGCAATTAATTGTTGTTCACCGCTCCATCGGTAGGCGGTAAGTTTGCCAGTTGTATCCACGCAACTATCCACGCAGCAAATGTTTTGCTGCACGATGGCAGCACCGTTTTGGAGACAGTAATGTCCGAAGAAAACAATAGGTTGGTCGGGAGTATATGGCTCATAGGAAGGAGCCAGTTCTAACGGGACCTGGTAATCCGGCAAAATAAACTTACTCCCAAAATGAAGCTGCCTAAAGGTTTTACCTGCCGGATTACTCCACCAATCGAGGGTAAAGACTTTTCTGCTAAGGCCTTTGCTGCATTTTATGATCAGGTCTTTGGGAGTTTTAAATTCAAGCCCTTTCAAAAGTTTATGCACGATGGTAGCAATATCAGGTCGCTTTTCATGCAGCTGTCTGATAAATTTCTTTTTTAACCGACCCTCCGGCAAATAATTCTTTAACTTTTCAATTTCACCATCATTCCAGTATGCATGGGCAATTCTGATTTCTCCAAGATCCAGAAAGAAAGGGAGTGTCCGCATCCATCTCAGGTGATCGATCCACTCTTCTGCAAGATTTTCGAAAACTGTTAGTGTCTTTTGTATTTGGATTCTGTTTCCTGCAATGTGCCTTGTCATAAAAGTGCCATTGTCGTCCTTTATATGGTACAGAAT
Source organism: Bacteroidia bacterium (assembly GCA_025358395.1). Next base: position 4,832 of record JANYJT010000089.1, on the reverse strand, counting down.
CGAACTGTACTCATGATTTCCAAGTATGGCCAGGGCACCTCCCGATTCTACCATGGCTCGAACCATAAGCAATGTCTCCCGGATTTCGGGTCCCCTATTGATAAAATCCCCAACAAAAATAGCTGTTCTGGAAGGATGACGCCATATTCCATCAATTCGTTTGTATCCCATTTCGGAGAGCAATTTCTTCAACAAGGAAGCATATCCATGAATATCCCCGATGATGTCGTATCCGCTCATACTATGTGAATTAATAGTAAATGATGATAGGCCGAATATAATTACCTGGTGTAAAAGTAGAGTTATCGAACGATTTACCAAAAATTATTTTGAAGGATAAAATATTGTGACGAAATGACAAAATATACTCATGATAACTTTCAAAAAATCTTTCGTTTGTATAAGTTTACAGTTTAGGATTAGGATTTGCCGGATTAAGGGATTTAAGGAGTGGCATTCCTGATCAAATATCTGATTAAGTATTAATCTATATATCTCAAAACCATAATAACTAAACAATTATAGCAACTTATGAATATCAAAAAAGAAGTTTTTGGTCAATGCCCAAAAGGAGAAAAAGTTTTCCTCTATACGCTTGTCAACCCGAATGGAATTTCCGTTAAAATTACCAACTACGGTGCCATCATCACTGACATTGAAATGGCCGATAAGAAAGGGTTAAAGGAGAACGTTGTGCTTGGATTCAAGACTCTGGAAGAATACTTTTCAGCCGATTATCTTGCGAATTATCCATATTTCGGAGCCGTTTGCGGAAGATACTGCAACCGCATCGCAGGTGGAAAACTAAATATTGAAGGAGTAAATTACCAACTTTTTATCAACAATGGGCCGAACCATCTTCACGGTGGACAATCGGGGTTTGACAAAGTAATATGGTCGCCCAAAACCATTGAAAAGCCCGATTTCGTCGGACTTGAATTAAAGTACCGCAGTGTGCATCTCGAAGAAAATTACCCCGGAAATCTTGATGTCAGCATTCTTTACAAACTCACTCACAAGAATGAATTGCAAATTGAATACAAGGCTGTTACAGACCGAACAACGGTTGTCAACCTGACAAATCACACTTATTTCAACTTGAATGGAGGCAAAGACAATGTTTGCAATCATCAATTTCAAGTCAATAGTAAAATGAGGACAGTCAATGATTCTAATTTGATACCTACCGGTGAAATAGCAGATGTGACAAATACGCCTTTTGACTTTTCGGTCGCCAAAGCCATTGGCAAAGATATCGGCTCTCTGCCGGATGGCTATGACCTCAACTATCCCCTCGGGAATGACAATAAAAAAATGATATTCGCGTGCAAACTTTCAGAAGGACATACAGGCAGATCGGTTTCTGTCTTTACTGATGAGCCTGGAATCCAATTATATACTGGGTATTACATTCCCTCGTTGGGTAACCGTTTTGGCCGTTACAGCGGTTTGGCATTGGAAACACAGCATTATCCCGATTCGCCTAACCATCCTGAGTTTCCTACAACCCAATTACATCCGGGAGAGACCTACAGATCAAAAACCACATACCTATTCGAAACCCACTAACTATGAAAACACTGATCGAGCTTTTTGAGACAAGTGTTCAAAAATTTCCTGACAATCCCCAGTTATGGGAGAAACTGACTGACAAATATGTTCCTTCTACTTACAAGCAGGTTCAACAGTCTGTCTATCAGTTTGGAGCAGGACTTATGGCTCTAGGATTGAAAAAAGAAGAAAGGGTGGGACTGCTTTCTGAAGGAAGAAACTACTGGTTGATAAGCGAGCTCTCGGTTTTGTATTGCGGTGCGATTAATGTTCCACTTTCGGTCAGACTGGAAGCATCTGAGCTAAAATTCAGGCTGGAACACTCGGGTGCCAAAATGATTATTATCTCAGCCGGACAGGCTTCAAAGCTAGCTGAAATAATCGATCAACTCCCTTCACTGGAAATGGTGATACTTCTGGATGGTGTAGCCACCCCCGGATCCAAAGAGATTGCATTACAGGATGTCATTGACAAAGGAGTTGCCTTTCTTGCGAATGCGGAGAACAAAAAGTCATTTGATCAGGTTTGGCAAAACATTCAACCAGACGATGTTGCCAATATCTCCTATACTTCGGGCACTACTGCTGATCCGAAGGGTATCATGCTCACTCATTATAATTATACGATCAATGTGATACAAGCTAACGGAGTTTTGGATATCACTCCCGACTTTATCACCCTGGCTACATTACCCTGGGACCACTCGTTTGCACATACCGCTTGTCTCTATACCTTTATGCTGAAAGGTGCATCCGTAGCCTCTATTCAAACGGGAAAAACGCCATTGGAGACTTTGCGCAATGTTCCGCAAAATATCCAGGAGATCAAGCCCTACATCATGATGAGTGTACCGGCTTTGTCTAAGAATTTCAGAAAGAACATAGAAAAGGGAATTCAAAGCAAAGGCGCATTCACCGAGAAACTTTTCAATCATGCGCTGAAAGTAAGCTATGCCTACGATGGAGATGGATGGAACAAAGGCAGAGGATGGAGAGCTTTGCTCAAACCACAGGTACTTTTGTACGATAAAATAATATTTTCAAAAATACGAGCCAATTTTGGCGGAAAGCTTCAATTTTTTATTGGCGGAGGAGCCTTGCTGGACATTGAATTGCAGAGATTCTTCAGTGCCATAGGGATTCCGGTTTTCCAGGGTTATGGATTGACAGAGGCCTCCCCTATTATTTCTGCCAATTCGCCGATGGAGGTAAAATTTGGCTCATCCGGCAAAGTTGTCAAACATCTGGAATGTAAAATCGTTGACAATGACAACAATGAGCTTCCAAAAGATCAAAAAGGCGAAATCATTGTCAGGGGCGGTAACGTCATGAAAGGCTATTGGAACAATCCAAAATCAACCGGGGAAACCATCATTGACGGATGGTTACATACGGGTGATATGGGCTATATCTCTAAAGATAATTACCTCTATGTATCAGGTAGGTTCAAAAGCCTGATGATTGGCAATGATGGTGAAAAGTATAGTCCGGAGGGCATTGAAGAAGCCATTGTCGACCAGTCGCCGATCATTGAACAAGCCATGCTTTACAACAACCAGAACCCATATACTGTTGGAATGTTTGTACCTAATGTGCCCGAAATCACTCGCCAATTGGAAAAACAGGGCATTGTATTCCAAAGTGAAACAGGTTATGCGAAAACTTTGGAGATGATCAAACAGGAGATTGACCAATACAAAAAGGGCGGTAAATTCGAAAATATGTTCCCCGAAAGGTGGTTGCCTTCCTGTATTCTGGTACTTCCGGAGACTTTCACTGAGCAAAACCACATGCTAAACAGTACGATGAAGATGGTCAGGGGAAAGATTACAGAACACTACACCAAGGAAATTGATTTTCTCTATACTCCTGAGGCAAAGAACATTATTAATCCAGTGAATATAGCTGCCCTGAAGAAGTGGACACATTGATGCGCTTTTTTAATAGCGTATAAAAAACCGAAAGTACACACTTTCGGTTTTTTTTGTATTATTGCAACAGAATCAGGGGTGCCTTAAACATACAGGCTGAGATCAAACCCATCGAACCTGTCCGGGTAATGCCGGAAAGGGAAAATGAAATTCCATTTCATTTGTATCTCTGTCAGCACATGTTTCATAGTCATATCTACTGATTTTCAGTAATTAAATTTTGAAATATGAGACTTCTCTTTGCCATTCCATCCTTCAATTTTCTGAAGAGACTTATAAAGACCCCTCATCTATTTACTTTGATTTTCTGCACCATTGCATTTGTTAACTTATCAGCGCAGTACAGTTTGCACGGTATTGTTAAGAACCCGGAAGGCGAAGTTCTTGCTGGGGCAACGGTACAAATCGAGAATATAAATAAAGTCTCTGCGACAGATAGTCAGGGTATTTTTAGTTTCAATAAATTACCAAAATCGGATTGTACGCTCATCATCACATTCGTTGGATACCGTCCTTATCAAAATAAGATCGCTTTGAAGCCGGGAGATAACAAGATGGATTTTATCCTTTTCAGTGCTGAAATTATGACTGAAGATGTCATCGTCTCTGCCACCAGGGCCGGAAACCGTACACCAATGGCTTTCACCAATCTGGAAGTTAGCAACCTACCTGAAAAGCATTCAGGGCAGGACTTGCCTTACCTTCTAAGTCTTACTCCTTCGCTGGTGGCGACCTCGGATGCCGGAACCGGAATCGGATATACCAATTTCAGAATCCGCGGTAGCGATGCCAACCGGATCAACATGACGGTAAATGGAATTCCCCTCAACGATGCCGAGTCCCATTCGGTCTACTTTGTCGATTTGCCTGACTTTGCTTCCTCTACCGGGAATATTCAGGTTCAACGTGGTGTCGGAAGTTCTACGAATGGCGCAGGCGCTTTCGGGGGAACTGTCAATATTCAAACCAGTAACCTGAATCAGCAGAGTTATGCAGGCTGGAGCGTGGCCGCCGGAAGCTTTGGAACCTTGAAGAATACAGTGATGGTTGGCTCCGGACTCCTGGATAAAAAATTTGTTATTGAAGCCAGATTGTCAAAAATCAATTCGGATGGTTATGTAGATAGGGCAGCCAGTGACTTGCACTCCTTTTATCTTTCAGCAGGATATTTCACGGAAATGACCCTACTTAAAGCGATCTTCTTCTCCGGTAAGGAAAGAACATACCAGGCCTGGAATGGCGTTCCATCCTCCATGTTGAAAACCAACAGAACCTATAATCCTTCGGGAATTATCTATGGCACAAACGGAGAGATCTCTTTTTATGACAATGAAACAGACAATTACCAAC
>JANYJT010000052.1 GCA_025358395.1 Bacteroidia bacterium | reverse complement strand
GTAGGAGCTCTGGTAAGCCGGCTCCAGCATCCTGGTATTGGCGGTGAAAAGCGGAAGTTGTTCCATTCCTGAAAGATAGGTTGTCAGAACGTCAATATATTGGGCCAGGATTTCATCTTTTGCCACATATTCCGGATTTTTAAGCATGAAATCCTCCCAGGCCAATACCTGAAGGGCAAGGGAATCAGGAGGGGAGACCGCTTGATTGTTGCTGTTGTAAAATCCCTTTGCCATGTTGATTTTTGTTTGCAGGTAGCTTCGGCTGCCGGTGGTAAGCAGGCCATTCAGATGAACCAGGACGAATTTCATATCCGGCTCAAGGTAAAAGTCACCCTCACGATAGGCGATTTGAATGCCATGCGAAGCAAGAAGCGCGATCAGCTTTTGGGCTTCCGACCGATCTTCTTTGTTTTCAAATTGGTCCATTAGCTTGCGATTTCCCAGCAATTTGGAGGAATAATACTCTTGCATCACATTGGTCATGTACTCATTGAAAGAGATAAGCATCGAATCGCGGCTCAATGAATCGGCCTTGTTGTTGGTGAAAATTGTGAGTGCGCGGTCAATGTTCTGGAGGTCGTTCCTGTCAAAATCTTCCAGGATGTTACTGAAAGCTGCATTGGACGGCACTGTAATCTGGGTCAGCCTAAAAGTATTCATGACATCACGCTTGGCTGTAGCCGATTCACCGTTAGGTTTTTTATCCGGTTGTTTCGAAAAGCAGCCCGTTAATAACAACGGAACAGCTAACATACAGATAAATAATCTGAAGCTTGAATTGCAGAAACCCAACGGGATACCTTGTGCCATATTTATTTTAATCTTTCCCGGATTTCTTTGCTCTCTTTTTCGAATCCCGGTTTATTCAGAAGTGCGAACATATTTTTCTTGTAGCTTTCAACGCCGGGCTGATCAAACGGATTAACGTCCAAAAGGTAGCCACTTATTCCGCAGGCAATTTCGAAGAAATAAATTAGTTGCCCCAGATAATATTCGTTTAATTTGGGGATAGAGATCCTGATATTTGGAACGCCGCCATCCACATGGGCAATCGAGGTGCCCAGCTCTGCCATTTTGTTTACTTCATCGACACGTTTACCTGCCAGGAAATTTAAGCCGTCGAGATCGGCTTCATCTTCAGGTACAAATACTTCGTTGTCAACCTCTTCGATAGAAAGTACTGTTTCGAACAAGGTTCTTTCCCCTTCCTGAATATATTGTCCCATCGAGTGAAGGTCGCTGGAGAAGTCGACACTACCTGGAAAGATGCCTTTGTTCTCTTTGCCTTCGCTTTCGCCGTAGAGCTGTTTCCACCATTCGGCGAAGAAGTGGAGTTTTGGATTGTAGTTGACCAGAATTTCGATTTTCTTGCCGGATTGGTACAGCGCATTTCTGGCGGAAGCATACTGACAAGCAAGATTATCCTCGTATGGAACGGTGGCATCACAGGCCTTTTCCATGTCCATGGCCCCTTTGACCAGCTCTCGAATGTCAAAGCCTGCCATGCCGATGGCAATCAGTCCGACGGGTGTAAGCACCGAATAACGGCCGCCAACATCATCAGGGATGACGAAAGTTTTGTATCCCTCCTCTTTGGCCAATTTTTTTAAAGCACCTCTTTCTTCGTCGGTTACAGCGATGATTCGTTTACGTGCCTCATCGATTCCATATTTCTCTTCCAAATCCTGTTTTAGCAAGCGGAAAGCAAGGGCCGGTTCGGTGGTGGTCCCTGACTTTGAGATCACCGTACAAGCCCAGTCTTTGCTATCCAGCAGATCGCGCAGCTCGAACAGATAATCCTCGCTGATGTTTTGACCGGCGAAGACAATCAGCGGCGCTTCAAATGAGCCTTTTATAGCAGCGAACGAGTCGGATAGCGCGTCGATGACGGCTTTTGACCCAAGGTAGGAACCACCTATTCCAATAACGACAAATACTTCGAGGTGTTTAACCTGAAGCTTTTGAACCGTTTTTTCAATGTCTGCCAGCTCAACTTCAGAAATTGATCCCGGAAGATCGACCCATCCCAGAAAGTCACTGCCTTTGCCTGTTTTATTGTGCAGGGCAAGGTTGGCTGCTTCCGCCTGTGTTTTAAATCCGTCTATTTTGGCTTTTGGAACAAAGCTGTATACGTTGTTGAAATTAAGGGAAATGTTCTTCATTATTTGTCGTTTATGTTGTCTTATTCATTGTTAAACAGGCTATTAGCTGTTAGATGTTAGCTTTTAGTCTGCGATTCTTTTATTATTTGTTCATTCCGTCCGACAGAATTTTAGTTCTCTTTTCGAGATGCTGGTGCGGACGGTGGGTCTATCGCCCTTCATCCAGGGGTTCCACCCCTGGCTACAAACAGTTCGCCACTCTGTGGCTAAACCCAATTTTGCGCATATCAGTCTCCCTGTCTCCCTGTCTCCCAGTCTCCTGGTCCTACCTTAGATACTCTGTAAGCAACCGCATCTCAATGGCAGGTGAGATATTTTCATAGATGATGTTGTAAACGGTATCGGTGATTGGCATGTTGATCCTGTACTGTTCGTTGAGCTCTTTGATACTTTTGGTCGCGTAATATCCTTCCGCGATCATATCCATTTCCAGCATGGCGGAGCGCACGGTATAGCCTTTGCCGATCATGCTGCCAAAGGTGCGGTTTCTTGAAAAGTGCGAGTATCCGGTTACGAGAAGGTCGCCAAGATAGGCCGACGATTTGATGTCGCGGGTTATGGGGTGAACGGTGTCCACGAAACGTTTGATCTCCTGAATGGCGTTTGACATAAGAACTGCCTGAAAGTTATCGCCATAGCGCAGGCTGTGTGAGATTCCTGCAGCAATGGCCATAATGTTTTTAAGGACAGCAGAATATTCGGTTCCCCAGATATCGTCCGAAATGTGCGTTCGTAACGAATTGCTTTCCAGTAACATGGCAAATTGACGAGCCCGTTTAACATCCGGACTGGCAATGGTAAGATAGGAGAGTAGATCGCGGGCTACCTCTTCAGCGTGGCATGGTCCGGCAATGACACAAAATTGCTCGAAGGGAAGGTCGTAAAATTCGTGAAAAAATTCCCCCACGAAAAGATTTCCATCCGGTATGATTCCTTTGATAGCAGAAACGACAAATTTATCACCGATCTCGGCTGTCATGTGCCGTAATGTGTCTTTGAGAAAGGCGGAAGGTGTCACAAAAACGAGAATATCCGAATCTTCAACAATCTGGTTGATATCGTTGTAGAAGTTGATTTTTGAAACGTCAAACTCTACTGAGCGAAGGTAATTGGGATTGTGCCTGAATTTTTTGAATAGTTCGATGCTTTCCGGACTACGAATGTACCAGTTTATTTCAGTGACATTGTACATCATCAATTTTGCAAGCGCAGTGGCCCAACTTCCGCTTCCTATAATTGCAACGCGGCTCTTTTCACTGATTTCCGTCATGCGTGAGAAATATTAGTTTAACCACTTCGTCACCTCATCCATACCCGGGTTTACGAGACCGAGCTGATTTTTTTTATTGTAACCACAAAGATCATTGAACAATTTAGAAGCCTTTACCTCTTTCAGTTGGGCTATCTTTTTAAAGTTCATTTTGCGAAGCACTTCGCCCCATCCTGCAGGTATTCCCAGTGCTTCAAACATTTCGGCCGAATCTTCCTCCGCTTTTTTCTCAGGTTTCATCTGAGGGAAAAGCAATACATCCTGAATGGAGGCTGAATTGGTCATCAGCATGGCCAACCGGTCGATTCCAATTCCCATGCCAGAGGTTGGAGGCATTCCATACTCCAGCGATCTTACAAAATCCATGTCAATAAACATCGCTTCATTGTCGCCTTTTTCGGATAACCTCAATTGTTCCTGAAATCTTTCAAGCTGATCGATCGGATCATTTAGCTCAGAATATGCATTGCAAAGTTCCTTACCGTTGACCATTAATTCAAAACGCTCGGTCAGTTCAGGATTGTCGCGGTGTTTCTTGCACAAGGGAGACATCTCTACCGGATAATCCAGAATAAAAGTAGGCTGAATGTAGTTACCTTCGCACTTTTCACCAAATATTTCGTCTATTATTTTTCCTTTGCCCATTGTTTCGTCTACCTCGACGCCAATTTCCCGGCAGGCAGCCCTAAGCGCATTTTCATCCATTCCAAGAATATCGATGCCTGTAAATTCTTTGATAGAAGCGGCCATGGTGATTCTTTTGAAAGGGCGCTTGAAATCGATCATCTTGTCACCCACCTGAACGACTGTGGTACCGTGGAGCGACAAAGCGATGCGTTCTATCATCTCTTCGGTCATCTCCATCATCCAGTGGTAATCTTTGTATGCCACATAGATTTCCATGACGGTAAACTCCGGATTGTGGGTTCGATCCATCCCTTCATTCCTGAAGTCTTTGGCAAACTCATAAACACCTTCGAAGCCACCAACAATAAGTCGTTTGAGGTACAGCTCATTGGCAACTCTAAGATATAGCGGAATGTTCAGCGCATTGTGGTGCGTGGTAAAAGGACGGGCTGCGGCTCCGCCCGGAATTGGTTGCAGAATAGGCGTTTCCACCTCCAGGTATCCCTTCTCGTTAAAGAACTCACGCATGTTGTTGATGATCCGGGTACGTTTAACAAACACATCCCTTACTTGCGGATTGACAATCAGGTCGAGGTAACGCTGACGATAACGCTGTTCCGGATCGGTAAAGGCATCAAACAAAACGCCTTCTTTCTCTTTAACAACAGGAAGTGGCCGGAGGGATTTGCTCAGCAAAGTGAGTGTTTTGACATGGATGGAAGTTTCCCCCATCTGGGTGATAAAAACGTATCCCGATATTCCGATAATATCGCCAATATCCAGCAACTTCTTGAAAACATCATTGTAGAGACTTTTGTCCTCGTCCGGACAGATCTCGTCTCTGTTGACATAGAGCTGAATCTTGCCACTTTCGTCCTGAAGTTCGGCAAAAGATGCCTTCCCCATAATTCGTTGGTTCATCAGCCTTCCGGCGATGGTGATATCCTGAAAATTATTTTTTTCGGGGCTGTATTGTTCTAAGATTTGCCTTGTTGAGGTATTGATTTTGAATTCGTTTGCAGGGTAGGGATTGATCCCCAATTCGCGGAGTTTCTGCAATGAATTTCTTCGGATTATCTCCTGCTCACTTAATTCTATATTGCTCATTATTATTAAATAATCCTGTTTTGCATGAAAAAATCGTTTGCAAAGATAAGAAAAGATATCCTTTTTTTATCTTGGTCGCTATGGGTCAAAAAGGTATATTTGGAGAATTATTCATTGAAACTGCCAAGCAAGCATAAAACTGATGCAAAAATTTTGGAAACTGAAGGAACAAGCTGATATTAACGATATCAAGCAGCTTTCGGCGGCGCTAAACGTGGATATGGCAATCGCCAATCTACTGGTTCAGCGTGGGATAAAGACTTTTGCAGCAGCTAAATCATTTTTTCGTCCGAAACTTACAGACCTTCATGATCCTTTTTTAATGAAGGACATGGACAAAGCCGTTGACCGCCTGCAGAAGGCCATCAACAACAAAGAAAAGGTGATGGTCTACGGTGATTATGATGTGGATGGCACGACCTCCGTAGCTTTGATGTATACTTTTTTATCTAAGCGGATCACTGATATCGAATATTATGTGCCAGACCGATACATGGAGGGATATGGCATTTCAACGATCGGGATCGATTATGCCGCATCCCAAAATATATCCTTAATTGTCGTACTGGACTGTGGAATTAAGGCGGTAGAAAAAATTTCCTATGCCAAAGAACTTGGAATAGATTTCATTATTTGTGACCACCATAATCCGGATGATGAGATACCGGCTGCTGTGGCCGTTCTTGACCCGAAACAGCCGGGATGCACCTATCCTTACAAAGATCTTTCGGGTTGCGGAGTTGGTTTTAAGCTGATTCAGGCTTATTGTATTAAGCATGACCTACCTCAGGAAATCGCCTATGATCTGCTTGATTTGGTCGTGGTCAGTATCGCTTCAGATATCGTTCCGCTTACAGGTGAAAACCGCGTTCTAGCCTATTTCGGACTTCTTAAATTAAATTCTAATCCATCTACCGGACTTAAGACCCTCATAACCTATTCGGGAATTGTCGGAGAAATACGGGTACAGGATATTGTCTTCAAAATTGGTCCGCGGCTGAATGCTTCCGGCAGGATTGAGCATGGGAAAAAATCGGTGAAAATATTGCTGGCAGAGGACAGTACCGAATTGGAAGAGCTGGGAATTGAGATTAACGCTTACAATGAAATACGTAAGACGCTGGATCGTGATATCACCCAGGAGGCTCTGGAGATGATCTCTCAGAGCCAGTTTTACGACGGACGCAAATCGACTGTGATTTACAACCGCGACTGGCATAAAGGAGTTGTTGGCATTGTAGCCTCCAGGCTGACAGAGCATTACTACCGGCCTACAGTTGTTTTGACTGAATCGAATGGGATTGCTACCGGATCGGCACGGTCTGTAGGAGAATTCGATTTGTATGAAGCCATTAACCAGTGTGCTGATTTGCTGGAATCGTATGGCGGGCATATGTATGCTGCCGGACTATCAATGAAACTGGACAATGTGGCAGAATTCTCCCGGCGGTTCGAACAGGTGGTCAGGGATTCCATCACCGAGGATCAAATGCAGCAGTCCATTGACCTGGATGCTAAAATCTCACTTGCCGATCTTACCCCAAAATTTATCAGGCTATTGAAACAGTTCGAACCATTTGGTCCGCACAACATGACCCCAGTGTTTCTGACAGAAGATGTGATGGATTATGGAACGAGTAAACTGGTGGGTAAAAACAATGATCATGTAAAGTTGGATCTGATGGAAGCCAACCGTTCTTCCTCCCGCTTTTCGGGCATCGGTTTTTCTTTGTCCAACCATTTCGATATGATCAAGCAGTCTCTTCCTTTTGATATTTGCTATTCCGTTACCGAAAACCAATACCGCGACAAGATTTATCTGCAACTCAATGTTCGTGATATCAGGTCGCGAATGGATTACGAATAGCTTCAGGCAATTTTAAACATGGACTGAGAGTGTATTATGGTGTAAAATTTGTAAGGAATTTCTTTAGTTTTCGACCTTGGACCTGAATCCTGACATCCTGTGCCTTCGATTTAAAAAGCAACTGAAAAATAGGTTGCCGGGGAGTGCTTCGCATGTTAAAATGCTTCCACCAGGCAGAATGCTGGTTTTGCCTGACGAGTATAAAAATTACCATGATAGCGCTGTCCTGGTTCTCCTCTTTCCTTTTCAGAAGCAGATTCAGATTTGTCTGATCCGCCGGCCTTCTACCATGAAAAACCATGCCGGACAAATTGCTTTCCCGGGCGGGAAGAAGGAGCCGGATGATCCGGATCTTATTCAGACTGCCTTGCGGGAAGCTCGGGAAGAGATTGGTGTCGTTCGTGAGGATGTTGAAATTCTCGGTCAGCTAAGCACGGTATATGTTCAAATCAGCGAATTTTTAATCACGCCGGTAGTTGGCTGGTTAAACAAAGAACCTGAAATTGTAGTTGATTCATCCGAAGTTGATGAAGTTTTTTTTATATCTCTCGATGATATCGCTAATCAGGGAAACCGCTGTGAACGCGAAATGGAAACCAGAACCGGACGCGTCAATGTGCCGGGATATGAAATAAACGGCCTTTTTATTTGGGGGGCAACAGCCATGATGCTGGCCGAATTGGTTGACCTTTATCTCGACGAAACTTAGTTATAAAATGACCAGGTAAGGCCAAAAAGTAGCGTCGATACTGGCGCCGGATAACCCGGTGAAGTGAAATAGCCACCCTTGACAGACTGGGTTGCCAGATTGGTGGATTTAATGTAGAAAGCAGTCCTTTTGATTTTAAGGTTGATAAAGGCGTCAATCCAGGCATAATCACCTATCTTATCTACGGTTTGGCGGTAGAACATACCTGTTGCCGGAGCATATTGGTCGGCATAATAGGAAGTTTCATACCGGGTATCCAGACCTAACTGGAACACAAGGACTTTGGCATATAACCCTTCGTAATAGGTTGAATTTCTAATACTTACGGAAGGTATTGCAAGGTAAATATCAGTAGTGGTTTTTTGGAGGAGTACCCAATTGCGTATATTTAAACCGCCGAATTTAAAATCCTTGTTAACCATCAAAGAGGCTACTGAAAACTCAGATTTTGCCTGCTCAGGCAATGCCTTTTCATTGAAAAAAACAAATTTATTGATGATGCTGTAGTTGAAAGCCCCTTTGAGTCTCCATCCCGGTTTGTCAAAGTTCGCACCGATCCTTAAGGTATATGTTTTGTCAAAAGCATTTTCCCATTTGTAATGATTGGAATAGTAGTGATCGTAAAAATAATCGGGTGTAACATTGGACATTTTCGCAAATATCCTAATAAATGAGGTATCCTTTTTAGACCTGAGTGGTTTTTCTATGGAACCTGCCAATTCATAATCCAGGGCATTGCGACCCTGAATGTAAGATTTTCCGGAGACAGTCCAGCTCCAAAAACGGCCATCGGTTCTGTAGGCCGATCCACCAATATAAGTATTTGAGTACTTATAGCTTTGAACCAGTCCTAGCGGAGGATGCATGACCCCTAGGCTGTCGGCCACCAGTTCTTGTTGCGGGAAATTGATATTGACCAGATCGTTTGAGATGAAAACCTGCTTTCCGAAAGTATATTTCCTGTCCGGGGCTTCCATGAATTTCAATATAAATCTGTTCGAGATTAAGTTCTGACCCGAATTATCCTTGGTAGCCGGAGATGCCGCAGAGCCGGTAACGGCATTTATATAAGGTACATTGCCTTTCCCATAAAAATAAATGGCACTTTGATCCGTGCTTGAATAGTAAATTGGATTGGGCTCGGCCTCGGTGAAAAGCCGTGTTGATTTCTGGATATCCAGTACGTGCGTCAAAGCAACACGTGGAATGAATTGCTGATAAATCTCCTTCTTTTTTTTATCTTCTACCTCTTTCCATGTGCCGAGTTTAAATTGATGCGTGAGTGTCACAAAGGTATTGGTGTTGACGGATTTTACGTCTGTGAGCCAGACGGTAATGTTCTCAGGCTTTATATCCGGGTTTTCGATGTCCTTTGGATTGGGTAAACCTCCGTTTTCCTGATTTTCATACCTGTTCTTTCCGATTGAAAACCAATAATCGTACCGATCGAAATTGCCGCTTGAGAAGAATCCTGTATTGCGGTCTTTGGCTTCCTGGTTAAGGTATTTCCCTTGTGAACCAATTGAATTATAATAGAATCCGAAGTTGATATTCTTGTTGATATTCTGCGTATGCAAGACTCTGAGGATGGACTCACCTTTTGGCTTGTTGGCAAACCATTGGCCGTAACTCAGCAAGGTGTAAGGTTTGGTCACATTGTAAAATTTGATGCTTCCCGGTAGGGCGGAGAAATCGTAATAATTCATTTGGAAAAGGAAATCCCTGCCGGGCGACCGGCGCAGGAAAAAATCTCCCGGTTGAGAGGAGTTGCCAATATTACCAAGATTCTGAACAGATAATGAATTTTTATAGGCAGGATGATAGATGTGAAAATCAATGATAGATGTGTCTACTTTAACCTCTGAGATACGAGAAAGATCTTCAATCAGCAAATATTCCCGCATTTTAAAGACGATAGAATCCTTTGCTCCTTTAGCTCCTTTTTGACCGCTCTGCCGATTGCCTGAAGGCCTTCGTGCACTGGAATTTCCTTCCATATCCATCGTCTGTGCATTGGATATCAGACTTCCCAGCAGGATGATAGAAAAGAATGTCAGCTTTACCTTAAAATTCATGCCGCAAATATAGACATTTAAGCAGGAACAGCGAATTTTGGATTTTTGATTCTTGCTATCAATCTGCCAATCTCTCCAATCCATAAAACGACAGAAGTTGCTCCAACGATGATCATCCACTCCGCAAATGGCAGTGGAACAGTACGGAATACATTGTCGCCAAAAGTAACGATCAGCACCTGGCCGATCAGAATCAGGACTACCGTGATAATAAATCCGATGCTTTTGTGCAACTCATAAAAAGCCGAATGCCCGGATGAAAATGCTTTGGCATTGAACAAGTTCCAGAATTGCAACAGAACGAAAATCGTAAAAAACCTGGAAAGGTTTGCTCGGGAGATCTCTCCGGCAGAATCGGTAAAATAATAGAGTAACCACAAGAGAAATACGACGAAAGTGGCGGCAACAGAAAGGATAAAAACCCTCATTTTCTTAGTAATGATAAATGCTTCATTCCGGCGGGGCTTTTGCTGCATTACTTTCTTGTTGGGTGGTAATGAGGCCAGGGCGGCAGCTGCAAAAGTATCCATGATCAGATTAACCCAAAGCATTTGCGTGACGGTCAGTGGCATTTCGCGGCCAAAAATAGAGCCTAAAAGGACAATCACGAGTGCCGTCACATTGATGGTGAGCTGAAAAAGGATGAAGCGCTGGATGTTTTGATACAATGATCGTCCCCACATGACCGCGGTGGCAATACTCTTGAACGAATCATCGAGCAGCGTGATATCACTGGCCTCTTTGGCGACAGAAGTCCCCGAGCCCATAGAGAGACCAACATGTGCGAAATTGAGTGCCGGAGCATCATTGGTGCCATCACCGGTAACGGCGACCACAGATCCGGCTTTTTGTAATAACTGCACAAGGCGTTGCTTGTCGCTGGGTCTGGCCCTGCACATGATCGTCAGATTCCGGATACGAAGTGAGGCCTCATCATCGGAAAGGGCGCCAAAATCGACACCGGTGATTAGCTGTTCGTTGCCCAAATCTTCTTTCCAGATACCAATTTGCCTGCCAATTTCCCTGGCTGTGCCAGGGGTATCGCCGGTCACTATCTTCACGTCGATGCCGGCATTGAGACATTCCGCGACAGCGGCAGGAACATCCTCCCTTACCGGGTCGGAGATGGCCGCAATGCCTATGAACTGAAGGTTGGATGGTTCAATCTTCCCATTGACAATGCGTTCGCGGTCATCTTCGATCACCTCATAGGCAAATCCAAGGGTTCGCATCGCCTGATTCTGGTAGCCGATCAGCAGGGAGTCGATATTTGCTTTGTATTCTGATACCGGAACGTATCTGTCCGGAAGTTGAACCGATTTGCAAAGTCCCAGAACTATTTCAGGGGCTCCTTTGACAAAGAGTACTTTCTTGCCATTCATCGATTCTGTGATGGTACCCATGTATTTTCTCTCGGTACTAAAAGTGAGCTGCTCTAAAATGGTTGCCTCATTTCTGATGTCCAGATAATTTGAGCCCTGATCGTTCAGCCAGAAAAGTAAAGCCGCTTCTGTCGGATTACCAATCGAAGTGACATTTGCCGGATCGGTGAAATCGAGATATGCGGTTGAATTTACGGATATGGCAATGCGGATAAGGTTGCTTTCCTCATTGTCTGACAAAGTCTGATTATCAAGGGCAAAGAAGTTGGTGCTGAACACTTTCATCTTGTTCTGAGTCAGTGTTCCGGTTTTGTCTGTACAGATGACTGTTGTCGCACCCATGGTTTCGCAGGCATGCATTTTCCTGACCAGGTTGTTCGATTGGAGCATGCGGCGCATACTCAGAGCCAGGCTCAGGGTTACGCTCATGGGTAGTCCTTCGGGAACAGCTACGACGATCAGCGTAACCGAGACCATAAAATAGGAAAGTATTTTGCCGGCAGTAACCAGCGAAACCCATGCTTCAGGCTGAAAGAGGTTTAATCCAAACGGATAAACGATACCTGCTGATATAAGTAGGAAGGCACTTCCGGTAAGCAGCCATCTGATCCAACTTCCGTTGTCAACAGACTCCGGGATTCTGATCTTAAATTTTAGAAATGTCAGTCCATCAAAAATGATGGGAATCCATACTTTGACAAGCGCAACCATCATCGCGATGATGACAAGGGTGGTAGAGAATTTCTGAATGAAAGTAAATTGCGTATCTCCATTGCGAATGCCCTTGATAAACAAGACAATGAAGGTTAATACGGCCAGTAAAAAACCGATTACTCCGATCAGTTTTGCCAGTCCGTCAAGTTGTTTGTTCAGAGGAGTCTCCTCTCCGCTCATTTTGGTGGATTCGCGTGCAACCTGACCATATTCTGTCTGATCTCCAACCGCAGAAATTTGTGTGGTTGCATGCCCATCTACCACAGAGGTGCCCCGGTAAACCATGTTGGAAGGATAGGTAGCCTCTTCATCAAAATCCTCTTCGTGGGTAGTCTTGTTGATGACAGGTTCGCCTGTGAGAGTCGATTCATTGATTTGCAGGGATACCGACTCAATCAGCAGACCATCGGCCGGAACTTCATCTCCTGTGCTGAGCAGTACCAGATCCCCGACAACAATGGCTGATTTCGGAACCTCACAGACATTGCCGTTGCGAATCACTTTAACCGGTATTTCGTCGTTTATTTTGTTGAGCAGATCAAATTTTTTATTGGCATCCAGTTCAAACCAAAAGGCGACGCCGGTGGCCAGAAAGATGGCAAAGAAAATGCCAATCGTTTCGGCAAATTCTCTGTGCACAAAGGAGATACCAAGTGATAAAAAAGCGGCAATCAGAAGAATGCGAATAATAGGATCTTCAAATTTTTCAATAAAAAGCATCCAGACTGAAGCTTTCTTTGGGGGAGTCAGCAGGTTGGAGCCATGAATTCTTCGGCTTTCAGAAACCTGTGAATCAGTTAGTCCGGTGAGTTGCTTTTTAGGTTCCATTCTGTAAAAGGTTGAAAATTCAAATATACACCAACAAATTAATTTTTAACCATTGACGTCTTTAAGTTTAGATTATATCATTCAACCTTTCAACGATCGGAATGGCAGCCGGAAATATTTTTCAAAAATTAACCAAATAGTTAAACCAAATGGTTAACTTTGCAAAAAAATATTGAATGGGTTCGGACAGTACCAAGGAAAAGATTGTTCAGGCAGCGAAACAGATATTCATCCGCAAAGGAATGGATGGAGCCAGAATGCAGGAGATAGCCGATGAAGCCGGAATAAACAAAGCCATGCTTCATTACTATTTCCATTCAAAGGATCAACTTTTCGATGAAGTCTTCTATGGGATTCTTAGTCAGTTGATACCCGGATTAATAGCTATTTTTAAAGGGGATGAGCCATTCCCGGATAAAATTGAGGCCATCGTTACCGAATATGACACTTATATGTCGAGGAATCCTTTCCTGCCACAATTTGTTTTCAGGGAGATCAACAGGGATCCGGAGCAACTTTCTAAATTCATGTCTGACCAGGGACTTAATTTCGAATTGGTAGAAGTCATGATTAATCGTGAAGTTTCCAGTGGTCATATTCGACCCATCACTTTCCCTCATCTTTTTGCCAATATTATCGGCATGATTGTCATGCCATACATTGGCAGACCTTTGTTTCAAAGAAAACTTTTCAAAAATGATCCTGTAAAATATGATCAGTTTCTGCAGGAGCGGAAGTTTGTAATTACGCAATTTGTTGTTCAGGCATTGGGCGTTGGGGAAGTTGAGAGTTGAGAGTTGAGAACTGAGAGTTGAAAGTTGAGAGTTGAGAACTGAAAGTTGAAAGTTGAGAGTGGGAAGTTGAGAGTGTGGGAAGATGGGAAGATGGGAGTTTGAGATATACATCAGGTGACAGGAGGGGGGGGCCCCAGGTGGTCGTCCGATCAGAAGAGAGTGAACAGTAATTTGGAAAGAAGATTTTGAATACTACTTTTTATAAGGCAAAATGAAACGAATATTAATTCTTGTTTGGTTATTTTCAGCAGTCTCCGGAAATGCTCAGCTTAGTTCCATCAATTTGGAGACATGCTACAGATTGGCCCGGGAGAATTATCCCCGGTTGTCGGATTCCATCCGGCAAAGGAAGATCAGCGATCTCAAAATAGAGAATCTTGGGGCCCTCCGGAACCCTCAGGTTAATCTGAATGGTCAGGCGACCTACCAGAGTGAGGTGACCAAAGTAAGTGTTCCACTTCCGGGAGTCACCATTCCATCTCCTTCCAAAGATCAGTACAAAGTCTATCTGGATGTGAAGCAAACCATTTATGACGGTGGGGCAACCCAGGCAAACAGTTTGGCCGAAAAATCAGGATTGGCAGCCGATCAGCAGAGTCTTGAAGTGGAGCTTTACGCATTGAACGACAGGGTCAATCAGCTCTATTTTGCGATTCTTTTGATGACCGAAAACGAATCGGTCATGAAATTGAAGCGATCGCTACTGGATGAGCGGATCAAAGTTTTGGAGTCGGGTTATAAAAACGGCACGGTAACTTCCAGGGATCTGGAGCTTCTAAAAGCCGAAAGATTGCTAACAGACCAGCAGATTGGGGAGATTCATTCAGAACGTCTCTCCGGTTTGGGGGCATTGGGGATACTTACCAATCAGGTTTTAGGCAGCAATACTACCCTGACTGAACCCGTTGTCATGAAGAAAAGTGACGCGATCTCCCGGCCAGAGCTAAAATATTTTGATCTCTTGGGGCGTAAAATTGATCAGAACTCACAGTTAATGCAAAAGACAAGGAACCCAAAAGTATTTGGTTTCGGTCAGGCCGGATACGGAAGACCCGGACTTAACATGCTCAAAAACACTTTCGACCCTTACTATTTGGTCGGTCTGGGTCTCTCCTGGAACATTCTCGACTGGAAGCAGACCGGACGCAGTCGCGAGATTCTGGAGGTTCAAAAGCAGATGATCGGAAGCCAGCGTGCCACTTTTGACCAAAATCTCTCCATCGCGTTGTTTAGAGCGGGAGAAGCTATCAGCAAGGCGGAACAGCTATTGAAAATCGATGAGGAGTTGGTCGCATTGCGCGAGAATATTGCCAAACATTCGGCTTCACAGCTGGAAAATGGCACCATCACCTCTGCCGATTACATCGTCGACCTGAATGCCGTAACCCAGGCAAATATCAACAGGAAAAGCCACAAAGTACAATTGTATCAGGCCGTTGCGAATTACAATACCCTCGCGGGGAAGCCTTGAGGAAAGTTGAGAGTTGAGAACTGAGAGTTGAGAACTGAGAGTTGAGAATGAAGAGTGAAGAGTGAAGAGTGAAGAGTGAAGAGTGAAGAGTGAAGAGGGAAAGGAATGCTGGAAGACCACCGTCCGCGGTCGCATTTGGAAAGAAGAAATCAGATGATTTCGGACGGAACGAACTAATAATGAAAAGAATGGATAATAGCTAACGGCTAATAGCTAACAGCTTAGTTCAAAGATATAGATTGAAATAATAGAAATACGCTAAATAATTAAACGATGAGAACAAGAAAAAGACACATTCTGATAGCCCTGATCGTTGGTCTGGCTATCCTCTCCTGCAACAACAAAAAGGAGGCATCCGATGCTTTCGGTAATTTTGAAGCGGACGATCAGCTTATCGCTTCAGAAATTGCCGGGAAGCTCCTAAGCTGTAATTTCGAAGAAGGGATGACCTTGACGAAAGGAGCCGGAATTGCCGTGGTAGATACCGTACCACTGCTCCTGCAGATCTCCCAATTGCAATCACAACTGACAACAATTCAGGCGAGAAAGCAAAGTGTTAAAGCTCAAATGGCTGTTGTAGAGCAACAGAAAAAGAATCTGGAGGTGGATAAAGCCCGCGTAGTCAATATGTTAAAGGATGGTGCGGCCACCCAAAAACAGAAGGACGATGTGAACGGCAACCTTGAATTACTTGACAAACAAAAAGAAAGCGCTCATTCGCAGGAGCTGATTCTCACGGGAGAGGCGGAAGTGGTAAATACCCAGCTGGCACAATTGCGCGACAAGATTAACAGATGCAGGATCGTATCTCCGATCAATGGTCTGGTGCTGGAGCGCTATAAAAAGACAGGCGAACTGGTTGGATTGGGGCAATCCCTCTGCCGCATCGCGGATGTCTCCTCGCTCAACCTTCGTGTGTATGTGAGCGGTGACCAGCTTCCCCATCTCAAAATCGGGCAAAAAGTAAAGGTGCTGATCGATGATACAGCCACCAAAAACAAGGCATTGGAGGGAACAGTATCCTGGATTTCTTCAGAGGCAGAGTTCACCCCTAAAATTATCCAGACCAAAGTCGAGCGTGTGAAGTTGGTTTATGCGGTAAAAGTCAGGGTGGTCAATGATGGTGAACTGAAAATTGGTATGCCCGGCGAAATTAAGTTCTTAGACTGAAAAACCCATGATTAAAGTCGGGAATTTAGAGAAGAGTTATGGTGATCAGAAAGCTTTGAGAGGAATTTCGCTCGAGGTTGAAAAGGGGGAACTCTTTGGTCTGATCGGTCCGGATGGCGCCGGCAAAACAACCCTTATGCGCATCCTGGTTACTTTGTTGTTGCCGGATAAGGGGACAGCGACCATGGACGGACTGGATGTTGTAACCAACTTTCGCAAAATCAGAACGATGGTGGGCTATATGCCGGGAAGATTCTCTCTGTATGCAGATCTGACTGTAGAAGAAAATCTGAAATTCTTCGCTACAGTTTTCGGCGGGACTGTTGAGGCCAATTATCACCTGATCAAAGATATATACTGTCAGATTGAGCCATTTAAGAACAGGCCTGCAGGTAAGCTGTCGGGCGGTATGAAACAGAAGCTGGCGCTCTCTTGTGCGCTGATCCATGCGCCCAAAGTGCTGATTCTTGACGAACCCACCACAGGGGTTGATGCCGTGTCCCGGAAGGAATTCTGGGAAATGCTTAACAACCTTCGGCTTCAAGGAATAACTATCATGGTATCTACACCTTACATGGACGAAGCCAACTTGTGCGATCGGGTAGCACTTTTCCAGAATGGCAAAATCCTGTCCGTTGATTCGCCCAAAAACATTATTTCAGGCTATACCAGGAAGCTGTTCGGGGTAAAAGTCGGGACGACAGCCCAGCGGTTTGAATGTGTTGGGTTGTTGAAGGAAATCGATGGAGTTGATTCGGTATTCTCGTTCGGCGAATCCATTCACGTTTCCAGCGGAAAAACCAATGTCAATGACCAGATTATCAAGGAATATTTAAATAGCCGGGGGCATCAGGGTATTCTTGTGGAGCAAATCTCCGCGGGTATCGAAGATGTTTTCATGGAACTGATGCAAAATGAAGGAAAATAGAGAACATGCAGGCCCGATCATCCAGGTGAAAGAGCTGGTAAAGAAATTTGGCTCTTTTAAAGCGGTCGATCACATTTCCTTTGAAGTAAACCGGGGTGAGATATTTGGTTTCCTTGGGGCAAACGGAGCAGGGAAAACTACGGCCATCCGGATGCTTTGCGGATTGCTTGAACCAACCTCCGGGGAGCTTCAGGTGGCTGGCTATGATGGGTATCGCCAGCGGGAGGCCATCAAAAGGAATATTGGCTACATGTCTCAAAAGTTCTCCTTGTACGAAGATTTGACCGTATACGAAAATTTCAGGCTTTATGCCGGCATTTACGGGATTCCCCGGAAGGAGCGGATACGCAAAACGGATGAGCTTCTTGCTAAATTGAACCTGGAAGAGAGCCGAAACAAACTGGTCGGCGGACTGCCTTTGGGATGGAAGCAGAAACTTGCCTTTTCACTGGCCTTGTTCCACCAGCCTGCTGTGGTCTTTCTGGATGAGCCGTCCGGAGGCGTTGACCCTTTGACCCGTCGAACCTTCTGGGATCTGATTTATGAAGTTGCCCATCAGGGGGTTACCATTTTTGTGACGACCCACTACATGGACGAAGCCGAATATTGCGACCGTGTTGCCATCATGTCGGAAGGCAAGATTGTTGCCCTG
The DNA here is from genome assembly GCA_025358395.1 of Bacteroidia bacterium. The sequence continues at coordinate 4,719 of JANYJT010000052.1, read as the reverse complement.
GACACCCCTGCAGCACTGAAAGAGCAGTACAAAGCAGCGAGTATGGATGGGGTGTTTTTGAAGATTGCACGGAATAAGGAATAAAGAAGTTTGGAGTACTTAGAGTACTTCAAGTACTTAAAGTTAAGAACTCCAATCATTGGAGTCCATAACTTTAAGTACTCCAAACTCTAAGTACTCTAAGTACTTTTTAAAGGAAGAAATAATTCAAAATAGAACGAATGAACCAGCTTCTAGGATTTGTCAAAAAGGAATTCACCCATATATTCAGGGATCCCCGTACGATGGTCATCCTGTTTGGGATTCCCATTATACAATTGATGTTGTTTGGGTATGTCATCACGACAGAGATCAAGGATGCCCGGATTGCCATCCTTGATCATTCGAACGACAATGTAACCAGAGAGATAAAAAATAAACTCCTTTCGTCAGGTTATTTTCGACTTGAGGCCAACTTGTTGCAAGACAATGAGATCGATCCAATTTTCAAAAAGGGGGATGTGAAACAGGTCATCGTCTTTGAAAAGGATTTTGCCGAAAAGCTTGAAAGGGAAGGGAAGGCAAACATTCAGGTCATTGCCGATGCCTCCGATCCGAATACGGCGCAGATGCTTTATAACTACACCAACGGAATTGTGCAGGATTATACCAGGAAGAAATTTGCGGGATTTACGATTCCTGTTCAGATCAAAAGTGAAGTCCGGATGCTGTACAACGAGAACATGGTGGGTGCCTTCATGTACGTTCCGGGTACGATGGCCTTGATTTTGATGCTCATTTCCGCCATGATGACCTCCATCACCATTGCCCGGGAGAAGGAGATGGGAACCATGGAGATCCTGCTCGTCTCTCCATTGAAAGCTACCCACATCATCCTTGGGAAAGTAGCTCCTTATCTGTTGCTTTCCATCATTGATGCCATCGTCGTGGTCATGCTGGGGAATCTGGTCTTTGGCGTGCCCATCCGCGGAAGCGTTGTCATGCTGGCTTTTCTGGTCATTCTATACATCACCATGGCGCTATCGCTGGGAATACTTATCTCGACAGTGGCCAACAGTCAGCAGGTAGCGCTGTTTATTTCCGGATTTGCCCTGATGTTGCCTACCATGCTGCTGTCGGGCTTCATCTTCCCAATAGAAAACATGCCGGTTCCCCTTCAGATTATTAGTAACCTGATGCCACCCAGGTGGTTTATTGATGCTCTCAAACAGGTGATGCTCAAAGGAAACGGACTGGAATATATATGGCCGAATATTTTGATACTGTGTGCCATGACCGCAATATTCCTGGTCTTGAGCGTGAAAAAATTTAGATTAAGATTAGAATAACAGCACCATGAGAACGATACTGTATCTGCTTCAGAAAGAGTTTATTCAGGTATTTCGCAACAAAGCCATGCTGCCGATTATTTTCGTCATGCCATTGTTACAGATGCTTATTCTGGTCTTTGCCGCCACCATGGAGCTTAAAAAAGTGGAACTGACAATTGCTGACCTGGATTTGAGCGTTACCTCCCGGGGCCTCACTTCCAAACTGGAAGCAAGCTCATTCTTTCACATTCAGCGGGCGCAGCTTTCGCCTGAAGAGACCGACCAGATCCTGCTGAAAGGGAAAACCGGACTGGTTGTTACGATTCCTTCAGGATTTGAACAAGATCTGAAAAGGAAGGATCATGCGACTTTACAAGTGATGGTTGATGCCATCAACGGTTCGGCTGCCGAACTTTCCAATGCCTATCTGCAAACGGTTATCGGTAGCTATAACATGAAAATCAGGGCCGAGATGATGGGGGTGCCAAAATTTACGCCACCACAGCAAGTCACGGTGATTCCAAGTTACTGGTACAATCCTGAACTAAATTTCAAGTTTTACATGGCACCCGGAATTTTGGTTATTCTGGTCACCATCATCGGGCTATTTCTCTCCTCCCTCAACCTGGTCAGGGAGAAGGAATTGGGTACTATTGAGCAGCTGAATGTCACGCCCATCAAGAAATACCATTTCATCATTGGGAAAATGATGCCATTTCTGATCATTGCACTGCTTGATCTGACATTTGGATTGCTGGTGGCAAAAGTGGTGTTTGGCCTGCCTTTCCGGGGGAATATCCTCACTTTGTATGCTTTTACAACTGTTTATCTTTTCCTTGTCATGAGTATGGGACTGTTTGTCTCGGCCATCTCAGATACCCAGCAGCAGGTCTTGTTTGTCAGCTTTTTCTTTCTGATTGTATTTATCATCATGAGCGGACTTTTCACCCCTGTGGAGAGTATGCCTGCATGGGCCCAAAAGCTGGATATGATCAATCCACTCTATTACCTGATCCGGATTATCCGCAATGTGGTACTAAAAGGATCCGGATTGCTTGACATGACCCGCGAACTGATCTACCTATCCGTGTATGGAATTATTATGTTCTCTTTAGCTGTCTGGCGCTACAGGAAAACAGTCTGATCTTGATATTTTTGTATCTTCGAGCCTCAGATTCTACCTGCTATTTGACGCTTTATGTTATGTAAGAAATATATTAGTCTGCTGATTGCCAGTATTTTTATCTTTAGTTTCGGCAGCATTTTTGCCACAGATTTTAACGCTATTGGTAAGCGGAAGTCGAAAAATCAGACTTCCATCCAGGATACACTTTCGTGGAGCCTTTCCTTCATGAAAAAAGTTTTCAATGGTTCGGGAGAGTGGTATATGACCAATGATTCCTATCAAAAACCGATCAAAGGAGTCATCAATTACGCTGAAAATGACCCGATTGACACGGTGGTTGTGAACATGGGTCATATCTTAACAGCGGATTCCATCCCGATCATCTTCAACCGCAAGGCCGAAAACGTTCCGAACAAGAGAGCTATTCCGGGGTACCTTTTCGCGGAGGAGATGGACAGGCTTGCGGAGAACCGCCGGAAATCGGTTTCGGACAGCCTGCGTAAGACCCTTATCATTGTGCCGGATGCCTATCTGAGCGAAGGAATGTCAAAAGCTCCACTTGTTCCGGATGGAAATCCGCTGGAGTTGTTGACAGGTATGGAGCGAAAATTACGAGGGAGCTTTGTCAGTAAGTTCAACAAAGACTGGGCCAAAGTGATACTCCCAAACAATGTAACTCCTGCGGAGATCGATACGATGCGTATGAAGCAGTTTGGCTGGACACGCCAGTCATACAACGATTCGATTCTATTTTTTAAAAGGGATTCGCTGATACAAAGCTACCGCGAAAACTTCATCAGTCAGCTTTCAGCGGATGCGGCAACCCAGAGAAAAGGTTATCTACTAGCCAAAAACAGGGCGTTGCTCAATGCGTACAATGTATCGGAAATCTCAAAAGTCAACGACTCCATTCGCATGGCTTTGCGTTTCCTGACCGATCGTGCAGCATCCGACTCCTCATTGGTGACTCTTTCGAACCTTACCGGTCAGCAGGCCCGGATCTGGACGGCCAATCAGGACAAGAGTCCGATGCGCATTTTTCTAAAAAATGAGCAAAACGACTCGATCAGCGTTGTCCTGTCCAACAATGGCAAGGGTGGGGTGAAAATGGTGATTGATGACGGGGTGAAATTGTTGCGGTTTACGGAAACACAGAAAAGGGAGATCACCTTCCATGCGAAAAAACCGGATGGCAGTTTGAAGAAGCTCAATCTGAGGCATTACGATCCGATTCCATGGAAACTTTATGGCGTTGGGACAGTTGGATTTACACAAACAACTTTGTCCAATTGGGCAAAAGGAGGTGAGAGCTCGCTTTCTTTGTTATTGATTGAAAAATATTGCGCCAATTACAGCAAGGAAAATTTCAAATGGGAAAACCTCGCTGAATTCAGGTTGGGCATCTTTAAGTCCCGGACAAGGGGGTTGGAAAAGAATGATGATAAACTGGAAATCCAGTCGAGGGTTGGACTTTCCGCCTCAAAGAAATGGTATTATTCAGCGGAAATGAATTTCAGGACACAGATGGCCCGGGGATACAAATATCCTGATAAGGTGAATCCGATATCCGCATTTATGGCTCCGGGTTACCTGACTTTCTCCTTAGGGATGGACTATCGACCCAACAAAAATTTCTCCTTGTTCCTTTCTCCCCTTACATCAAAAACCACTTTCGTGAGGGATACTGCGTTGATTAACCCGGTCAATTTCGGACTTGAGCCAGGCAAAAAAAGAAACTGGGAACCTGGAGCGATTGTAAAGCTAAACTGGCACTATCCGATCATTGAGAATATAATTTATGATACCCGGGCCGAGATCTTCAACAACTACAACTATCCTTTCCAAAAATTCAACATTGACTGGGAGCAAACGCTCGTCCTGCAGGTAACGCAGCGAATCAGCAGCCGGGTGAATACGCAGGTTATATATGACTACAACGTCAAATTTCCGATCAAGGATGAAACCGGTAAGCAGATCGCGCAGGAGGCTAAGTGGCAGTTCAAGGAGTTGTTTACCATTGGGTTCAATTACAAGTTTTAGTTGAGACGGGTTTCAAACCCGTCTTTATGATTGCCGATAGATGCAGCAGAGACGGGTTTCAAACCCGTCTTTACACATAATACAGCGAGCCAATCACAAACGCGGCAAAAATCACCCCGGCGATCCCGTTGGTGGTGCCGAATGCAAGGTTTACCCGGCTCAGATCGTTTGCTTTGACGATTAGGTGCTGGTAGATCATCAATCCCCCGAAAAGGGTCGCTCCCACCCAGAAGAGCGAGTTGG
>JANYJT010000047.1 GCA_025358395.1 Bacteroidia bacterium | reverse complement strand
ATAGAGAGATCCATGAAGCCTCGATGGCCGCCTATGGCAGCCGCAATGGCTGCTCGTGGCAGCCGCAATGAATGGTGGGCCGGTGACGCTAATCACCGGCCCTGAGCCGATTTAGTAGTTGGTTACGTCGATTGTCGTGCCGTAGGCCACGTTATTCAGGAGGTTAATCTCCCACAAGCGCGGGCTCACGCCGTCGTCGCGCATAACGCACGTTACTTCAACCTGTAGCATCTGACCCGGCTGCAAAGTGGGCGTGCCAACGCTGTACACGCAGCTTGGAGCGTAGAACTCGAAGCGCATGCCGTTCAGGAAGGTCGCGATCGCAGCCGGTACCTCCGAACGTACCAGAATGCTGCCATACTGCACACTTGGCTGCCATGCCATGCCAGCATTGCCAGTCCAGCGAATCTTCCTGTACAATGCCGCATCCGACCACTTGTAGACCAAGCGGACTACCGCGGTACGGTTGAGCGCAACAAGATCATCCGGCACAGCCTTGCCGATCACGAACTGGCTGTCAGGTTGTGTCAACCCGTTCGAGATGATGACCTGGGCACCGGTAAACTTCGGAGCATTGCTCGGGAACAACGTCGCATCTGTTACTACCGCGCCCCTTAACGACATCGGAACACTGGTTACGTCCTCGAACACAGGAGTCGAGACTGCCGATCCAGTGATGCCACTGGCGTCCAATCCAATGTATCCGAACTCGGCCACGAGCGGACCAAGGGCGGGCACTGTAAACGTAGCAGTCGCCGCACGACAATCTTGCATGTATTCCGTCATGTCGTCGACGCCAGCGACAAGTTGCGCATCCGAATCAGGGATGTACTTAGCCAGCGTCAGCCAGGGCAGCTTCGACTGGGTAGTCTGATCCAGGAAAAACCTCGTGCCCGCCGAGATGTTGCCGGTTACGCCGTAAGTCGCGGTTTCAGACGCGGATGCGGCCGTAACTGCGATAACCGACTTGCTGCCAGCCAGTGCGAACAGCAGTTGAGCCAGAGAATTCTCCAGACGGGGCATAATTCGCATCGTGCCGCCCGAGAAATGCCCGCTCTTGTATCCACCGGCGGTCACTACACCGCCACCAACTTCGAGCGGAAACATGTCCATCATTTCCTGCGGGCCCATATCCGTTAATATAGCCCGATGCCGCTTCCATCCAGCATCAACGATAGTCCCAGAGGCTCCCGTGATGGGGTTATAAGTAGGCGCCGCGGTCGCGTCCCCCACCTTGGCCTTTTGAAGCGCAAACGCTATATAGCCATTTTGCGCGATAACAGTTTTAGCCATTGCTATAGTCCTTGGCGAGACCTAATCTCGCACTAGGCTGGAACAAGATCCAGCTCCTTATTCCCATTGAGCAGAGCCGCCACGCCTGCTATCGTCTTACTTCTATTTCGCCGGTCGCACTCGATAATGTCCTGGTACGCCGCCACGCGCTGTCGGACACGAGTCTTTAAATTAAAGTTTTTGACGACTGACTCATGCCCAGCAATCTGAATGCGCTGCATGTATGGCTCGTCAGTCAAAAGCCGTTCGATGGACGCTTCCCACGCGCTCTCGTCATGGTGCTTGACCAGGACGCCAGTCTCGTGGTCGATGATCGCGTTGTTATAAATCCTGAGATCGCCCGACGCTACAACCGCGCATCCGCCGACACGCCCGCCTACATCGCGGGTAGACGCCTGTGATTCGATTGCCTTCAAATTGGATTTTGCCCAACTAAAACGATCATCCGGGTCCACTGGGCAGAGCATGATGTCGCACGAGGCATAAATGTTGCCCACCTGCTCCAGTGGCACGAAAGAGTCGTATGCTTTCTCGCCAATCGCCAGGTCAGGATTCACGTCCGCCAGCGTCAATAGATTCGGTAGGTTGCGGATGTACTCAGGCACGTAACCCGTTACGAATACCTTGAAGTCGTATTTGGCCATCAGCCGCCTGAGCGGTTCCACGACTACTTTCCAGTCGCGATCATGGCTCTTGGAGCCGGACAGCCCGATGATTTTGGAATCAAAAGTCCGCTTGAAT
>JANYJT010000031.1 GCA_025358395.1 Bacteroidia bacterium | reverse complement strand
GCAACACGATCCAGCCTGGTATCTCCACTGATTGAGACATTGTCAAATCCAAATTTGTGAAGTGTCTCAAAAGAGGTCTGATTTTGAACAAATATATGGGTATAGACCTTTAAAACCTTTCTAAACCATCTTCCCCAGGGTTGGAAAAAGAATTGAGATGGCCGGAAAAGTGCTGAAAAAATAAAAGTTGGAATCTTCCTGCTATTAAGTTCACTTAAGAAATTGAACCAAAATTCATATTTAACAAAAAACACTTTCTCAGGTCTTACAAGATCCAAAAATCTGGATGCATTTCTGGGGGTATCCAGTGGCATATAATAGACATAATCTGCCAAAGGATAATCTTTTTTTAATTCATAGCCTGAGGGTGAAAAGAATGTGAGAAGAATTCTATAGGATGGAAAATATTTCTTTACACCCTCAATTACTGGCCTGGCTTGCTCAAACTCGCCAAGAGAAGAGACATGGAACCATACTAAATGATTTCCCGGAACCACCTCTTTTTGAATTCTTTCGAAAAGTCTTTTTCTTCCGACCAACCATTTTTTGGCTTTTGGGTTTCTGGAGGATACCAACCAGATTAAAAAGTGGTAGAAATGAATAGCCGTATTGTAGAGAATATGCATCATTTAATATGCCGGAAAAGTTGGCGTAAAAATCTGAAATTATTGGTTCAAAATAGTTGTCTCCCCTATAAATCCCTCATCCACTGAAAGGCTTGATCCACTTGCTGCTGCTACTGCCAGCTGATCGCACCTTTCATTCCCCGGAATAGCTGCATGGCCTTTTACCCACACAAACTTTACCTGGTGAAGTTGATAAATATCGTAAAAGCGCATCCAAAGATCGCTGTTTTTCTTCCCTTTGAATCTAATTCGCATCCAGCTTTGGAGCCATCCTTTTTCAACAGAATCAACCACATACCTGGAATCAGTGTAAACCGTAACATCGCAGTTAGGCTGCTTCAATGCTTCCAATCCGGCAATTACAGCCATTAATTCCATGCGGTTGTTTGTGGTCAGTCTGTACCCGCCTGAAAGCTCCTTTTTGTGTTTTCCATAAAGCAGAAGCGTACCATATCCGCCAGGTCCTGGATTTCCCAACGATGAACCGTCAGTATACATCGTAATCTTTGAAAACGGAACCTCAGTCATCTGTTTATTATTTGTTTATTCCAGTCAGATGGAATACGAATCCGCTAACCCGTAGATTCGTAAACGTTGAAAATTCGCCAAAAGGAATCTCATGTGCCGTATAGTCTTGTTAATACCTTATTGTACAACTGTCATTTCATCCACAAGGTTTTTGGCACCGGCATACTTGTCGATGATCCACAACACAAAGCGAATATCCACATTGATACATTTTTGAAGATCTGCTTCATAGGCAATGTCGCCACTCATGGCTTCCCAGTTGCCATCAAAGGCAATTCCAATCAGTTCACCGTTGGCGTTCATCACCGGACTACCCGAATTACCTCCTGTGATATCGTTGTTGGTAGTGAAGCAAGTATGGAGGGTGCCGTCCTGATCAGCATATCTTCCGTAATCATTTGCGTGGTAGAGATCTACCAATCTTTTCGGAAAATCGAAATCCGCATCCCCTGCAACCCCTTTTTCGGCATATCCCTTCAAAGTGGTAAAGTAGTTGTAGTGAACTCCGTCTCTGGGGTTGTAGTCACCCACCTTACCATAGGTCAGACGCATCGTTGAGTTGGCATCGGGATAGATCTTTTTATCCTTGTTCATTTCGTTTAACCCGGCTACAAAAAGCTTCCTGCCATTTTCAAGCCCGGCAGTAGACTTTCGCACATCATCTCCCACCGTTTTGTAAGCAGACATAATTGAAATCATGGCCTTGTAAACCGGATCTTTGTCCAGGACTTTTTTCGATGGATTTTCAAGAAAGGCCAATAGTTTCTTTTGATCAGGGAAGATGCTTTTTTTGAACAAATGGCTTGCAAAGGCAGCATAGTCACCTTTGTATTTTTTGGATACCTCTCCAATAAAAGACGGTTGGTATTTCGCAACGACATTTTCCGCATACATTTTTAACAAAACAGCAGTGATTTTTTGATCCGTAGCTTCGTCATAATCTTTGTAGAAATCATCTAATCTGGCTTTAAATTTTTCGGCAGCCGATTTGATTTTTTCTTTGTCATTGCCTTTTAATTCATCATACAGCGAATTGATGCTTAAGGAGAACATCAAGATTTCCGGTCCACCCAACAGCGCTTCACGAAGATATTCCGCGGCAATTTTCTCGTCGACAGATAGATATGATTTTTCGATGCTTGAAAGTGCATTGCCATATTTGGTTTTTCTTGCAGGATCATTTACAACCCAACCGGTAAAATCTTTTTCAATGGCTATTTTTTTGTCGATCACATTCAGGGCTGAAAGACCCATATTCTGACCAATCGAATATTTGTAATAATTTGAGCTACCGGCAAATTTTGAAGCATATTGGATTCTGTTTCTGTCACCTTTTGCCATGTATTCACGGATAATATCCAGTTTTGCAGCTCTGGTCTTGATGCGGATGTTGTTGACAATGTCCATCGTATTTTTCAGGCCGAAGGAGGTCAGGTAGCGGTTGGTCCGGCCGGGATAACCCAAAATCATGGCGAAATCGTTCATCTGAACGCCCTTCAATGATATAGGGAGGTGATATTTAGGATGATATGGAACATTTTCCTTCGCATAATCTGCTGGTTTTCCATCCGGCGAACAATAGATCCGGAACATTGAAAAGTCGCCCGTGTGACGAGGCCACATCCAGTTGTCCGCCTCTCCGCCAAATTTTCCGACCGACTGGGGAGGTGCGCCAACAAGACGTATGTCTTTGAAAGTTTCAGTAACAAAAAGATAATAGGTATTTGCCTCAAACAATGGTCTGACTCTTACTTCATACCTGGAAGAGCCTTTGGCCTCTTTTTCAATGGCAGAAATAGCTGTCAGCGTTTTTTCCAATTTGGACGAAGCAGACATTGTATCTGAGATGCCTTTTAACACCCTTTCCGTAACATCTTCCATGCTTACCAGGAAGGTGACACTCTTACCGGGATTAGGCAATTCCTGCTCATGGGATTTTGCCCAGAATCCATCTTTCAGATAATCGTGATCAACAGAACTGTGTTTTTGAATCTCTCCAAAACCGCAGTGGTGGTTGGTAAGCAACAGCCCATCCGAAGAAACTATTTCTGCTGTGCAGGATCCGCGGTCCATGGCAACAACTGCATCCTTAAGACTGGAGGTATTGATGCTGTAAATCTGTTCGGCACTTAATTTTAAACCCATTGACTGCATCCTGTCTATGTTTAGCTTTCCTATCAGGGAAGGAAGCCACATCCCTTCATCCGCTTTTGAATGAATATTGAGGAAAAGGACAAGAACAAAAAATCCGATTAAACTTTTTTTCATTGTAAATTTTGATGTATAAAAGAACTTGAAGAACGTCTGATCTACTTGCTTTGATTTGACGTTCCTCCTTAAAATTCAAACGGTAAAATTAATTTTATTTAAATACAAAACGGCTGACAATAAATGAGAGAAAAGTCGCCCGGTTTTGGTATTTTTTGGCCAATTTACTTAATGATACCCAATGATTTGCCCACTTTCGTGAAAGCTGATACCGCTTTCTCCAGGTGTATCCGGTCATGGGCGGCGGACAGCTGGACCCTGATACGCGCTTGTCCTTGCGGAACGACCGGATAATAGAAACCAATCACATAGATCCCTTCATTTAACAACTGAGCGGCAAAATCCTGTGAAATTTTAGCATCATACAACATAACGGCGCAAATGGCCGATTTGCCGGGTTTGATATCAAACCCAGCCGCAATCATTTCTGACATGAAATAGGCAGTATTCTGGTGAAGCCTCTTCTGAAGTTCAGAGGTTTCGGCCATCATCTCAAACATTTTAATTCCGGCATTCACCACTGAAGGCGGAAGGGAATTCGAAAATAAATAGGGCCTTGATCTTTGTCTGAGTAATTCGATTACCTCCCTGCGACCTGTTGTAAAACCACCAAGAGCCCCGCCAAAGGCTTTTCCAAGGGTTCCTGTAATGACATCCACTTCTCCTCTAATGTCAAATAATTCAGTCACACCGCGACCAGTATCTCCCACAACTCCAGCAGAATGACACTCATCAACCATGATTAATGCGTCGTATTTTTTGGCCAATAGATTGATCTGATCAAGTGGTGCAACATTGCCGTCCATTGAGAAGACCCCATCCGTAACGATAATCCTGAACCTTGCCTCCTTTGCAAGAATCAGCTGAACTTCCAAATCTTTCATGTCTGCATTGTTGTACCTGAATCTTTTGGCTTTGCAAAGGCGCACTCCGTCTATGATGGAAGCATGGTTGAGAGCATCCGAAATAATGGCATCCTCTTCCGAAAACAGAGGTTCGAAAATACCACCATTGGCATCAAAACATGCAGCATATAAGATTGTGTCTTCAGTGCCAAAGAATTCGGCCACTTTTTTTTCGAGTGTTTTATGCAGATCAGTCGTACCGCAAATAAAGCGAACCGATGACATGCCGTAGCCATGAGTACGCAATGCCTCGGCAGCTGCTTCAATAAGTGCAGGATGATTGGAGAGGCCAAGATAATTGTTGGCGCAAAAATTCAATACCTCCTGCCCGGAAGAGAGACGAATCACCGCATCCTGCGGGGAGACGATCAAACGTTCATTTTTATAGAGTCCGGCTTCACGAATGGATTGGAGTTCTTTTTCGAGGTGTTCTTTCATCTTTCCGTACATAACTGAATGTTTTTAAATGATTTCGTGATTTTGACAATAAAAAAATGTTCTTCATACAAAATTATGCTATTTTTATGATCGCTTTCAATACTTTCCTCATATTTTGATAGCAAAATTGCTTTTAATAGGTAGGTGAAAATAATTGAAGGCCTGATAAAATGATCAAACGGTCTCAAGTAATAAATAGATAGTCAACATCTGATGAAAAAGAAAAATAGTTATGTGCCCTGGATTATCGGCATTGGTATTCTCATTATTATTTTACTGGTGATTGGAAAGAAAAAGGGTTGGTTTGGAAAAGATCTGACCTTAAAAGTTTCTACTGAGAAAGTGGAAATCAGAGATATTACGGAATTGATCACCGCCAATGGAAAACTAAAACCACAAATGGAGGTGAAAATTAGTCCGGAGGTCCCCGGCGAGATCATAGAATTGCCGGTAAAGGAGGGTGATAAAGTAAAAAAGGGCGATCTTTTAGTCGTCATAAAACCGGACATTTACCAATCAAATTTAAGTAGAATTGAGGCTACCCTCAACACGCAGAAGGCTCGCCTGGCTCAGGCCGAAGCTCAGCTAATAGAAAAGGAACTGAATTATCAGCGTTCAAAACAACTTCTCGAAAAGAAAACAATTCCAAAATCGGAATTTGAAACAGTCGAAGCAGGATGGAAAGTTGCTTTATCAGAAGTTCAGGCAGCAAGGTATTCTGTTAAAAGTGCCGAGTCCAGTGTGCGTGAATCAGCCGAGAACCTGACCAAAACAAAAATTTTCTCCCCAATCAATGGAACAGTTTCCAAACTTAATGTAGAAAAGGGTGAAAAGGTTGTCGGAACCAATCAATTTGCCGGTACCGAATTGATGACAGTAGCCGATTTGGCTACCATGGAAGTTAAAGTTGAAGTAAACGAAAATGATATCGTCAAGGTGCAGAAATATGATACAGCCAATATTGAAATTGATGCCTATCTGAAACGAAAATTTAAAGGTGTGGTGACTGAAATTGCCAGTTCAGCCAATGTCACAGGAACTACTGTCGATCAGGTGACGAATTTCAATGTGAAAATATTATTGCTGGCAAAATCATACCAGGATCTGATTGAGAAGGATACCATTAAATATCCTTTCCTGCCGGGGATGTCTGCAACGGTAGAAATTTTGACCGATACCCGCAAAGGAATTATTTCGGTTCCAATTCAGGCAGTAACTACCAGAGGGGATGATGGTACCATTAAAAAAGCGAATGATCAATTGGTGAAGGAAGGCACTTCTGATGCAAGTGCCAAAGAGGTAGCTCCCAGAGAGCCTGAGCAACACGAGGTCGTCTTCGTGATAAAAAATAAGCTAGCCTGGAAAAAAAGGGTAAAGACAGGAATTCAGGACAATACCCGTATCGAGATTTTAGAAGGAATATCCCCGGGAGATGAGGTAATAGTTGCTCCATATGGATTAATATCAAAAACTTTGAAAGACTCGACTGCTGTTGAGATCGTCAAGATTGAAGATCTATTTCAGATCAAGAAGTAGCACACTGGGATTAGGTGGTTTTTTATTTTTTTTATTTTTAAATAGGAATATTTCATTTTGAATTGTTATAAATAGAGATTATAGGCAAATATTAAATAGTTAATTGCTAATTCTTTATTAAAGACTCGAAATTTAACAATTGGTTTTCAAGGTTACGAAATAGAGATTTTTGGTATTAACAATACAGTTGGTTATTTCCCTTAAATACACCACCTATGTTAAGCTCAAATATGAGAAGGTCTGTTTATCTGATCTTTTCAAAATTATTTACGTTAGGTAGATATGCGTGCGATACCGGACAGCGACCTTTTATTCAGGATAATTTTCTTGAAAAGGGTGGTGTGTTGCATGGTAGAATTTTAATTTCCTCCTTCATTTTTCTTTTTGCTGCTTTGTCAACTGTCAATTTACATGCAGTTGAAAATTCCGCTTATCCTGCAGAATTCATCCTGAATATAAAAAATGAACCCGATCCTGATAATGTAAATATACTTTCTATCTCTTTATCAGCAAACCATGTCACATGCAAGGGACTTAGTACAGGGTCAATAATTTCTACCATATCAGGCACTTCTGGCGGCACTGTCAATTATACACTAACCCCCGGATCAACTTCAAATACCACAGGTCTGTTTTCTAATCTTTCAGCAGGTGCCTATACCGTTTTGGCCAATGATGCAGGAATAACCGCAACTGCTTCAATCAGTATTTCTGAACCAACCGATGTATTGGGTTCTTCCATTACTTCCCGGATAAATGTCATGTGTAAAGGTGGAGCTACAGGATCCGTTACGATAGCTGGAATAGGAGGTTCAGCGGGATATACTTACAGCAAGGATCCAGGAGTTACTTATCAGGCCAGTGGCACATTTGGTTCATTAATTGCCGGATCATATTCCATCCGGGTGAAAGATGTAAATGGGTGTATTTTCGACAGTCCAATTGTTATTACAGAACCGGCACTGGCATTAAGTGTTTTAAGTTCCTCAAATTCACCGGTATGTAACAATTCAACATTAAGTTTGTCCGCCACCGGAACCGGCGGAACAGGTACCTACACTTTTAGCTGGTTCGGGCCAAATTCATTTTCAAGTACCAGTCAGAATCCATCAATTCTCAATCCATCAGTTTCCGCCTCAGGAAATTATACCGTAACAATTAAAGATGCGAACAATTGTACTGCCATCGGTACAACGGCTGTTACAGTTTATGCTGCGCCAACTGTGACGGCAAATGCATCGATCAGCTCAATATGTGCCGGGGGATCAGTGACACTAACGTCGTCATCAAACATACCACCTCCTCCATCACTTGCGGCTCCGATAATGACATTTACCAATAATTCAACCGGAGGTACACCTGCAAACGCAGCTTGGACATCACGCCCTGATGGCTATACCAATCCGTATGGTAGGACCTTCCATTCAAATGATAATTCCTCTTTTTATCTTTCTGACAGCAATGCTCAAAATGGGACTAGAACAGAAACTGTGATGCAGACCCAGGCATATAATACAGTTGGATATACTACCCTTACCTTGGATTTTTGGCATTATTACCGTTTCAATAATTCAACCAATGAATCCGCCAAAGTTCAGGTATCAACCGATGGCTCTGCCTGGACAACAGTTGCAAATTACACATCTACGTTGGGAACATCAAGCGGATTTATCAACGAAAACATTAATTTGATTGCCTATATAAACAAACCAGTCTTATATGTCAGGTTTTATTATTATTCAGATTCTAGAGCCAGGTATTGGGCAATTGATAATGTTACAATGACAGGAATTTCAACGGCTGGTTCACCCATAATTTCCTGGAGTTCGAATCCTGCTGGTTACAACTCTGCTGTAGCAAATCCACCAACGGTAAATCCAACAACCACAACCACCTATACTGCAACTTACACAAACCCGATAACCGGATGCAGCAATAGCGCTTCAACAACCATTACAGTGAATCCAACCCCAATTGTTACCATCCAGCCCAATTATTGCGCTGTTCCCGGTCATGTACGACTAACAGCCGGAGGTGGTACATCCTATACCTGGAGCACCGGAGAGACTATCAATCCGATTTATACGGATATCGCCAATACATATGGAGTCACCTCCACGAATGCATTTGGCTGTACCGGATCGGCATTTCTTCCTGTTTCCACAGAATTGGTAGTTAATGGTGATTTCTCTGCAGGAAATACTGGTTTTACAAATGCCTATAGTTACACAACAGCAGTAAATGGGCTGTTCCCTGAAGGTCTATATGGAGTTGGTGCAGATCCAACATTTTTCCATTCCAATTTTTGGGGAAGGGATCATACAACTAATTCAGGCAAATTTTTGATCGTAAATGGAATCGGATTGTCTGGTGTAGTTGTATGGCAGGAAACAGTTACAGTAATTCCGCATACGGATTATTATTTTTCAGCTTGGGCAATCAGTTTGAATTCTGTTCCACCTTATGCTGACTTGCAGTTCAATGTAAATGGCACATTAGTTGGGACTACTGCTCCTCTCGCAGCAAGGGCGGGAAACAACAATCCACCCTATAACTGGCAAAGATTTTATGGCAACTGGAATTCTGGTACGGCAACTACAGCTATCATTCAAATTGTGGACCTCCAAACCGCCTTAGGGGGCAATGACTTTGGACTGGATGATGTCTCATTTGGCACATTGGCTCCAATACCATTTACCATTTCACCTTCTGTAAATCCTACTGCCACTGCCTGTTCGGGGAAAACTATGTATTTAAAAGCAAATATCACCGGAGGAAGGAGTCCGATCACTTATTCATGGACTGGTCCAAATGGATTTACCTCAAACATGAAGGATCCGGTGATTCCAAATGTCACAGTTGCACATTCCGGACTCTATACTTTATCCGTGATAGATGGATATGGATGCGACCCTGTAACCGGATCAGTCAGTGCTACTGTCTTGCCTTCTCCTACTCCTCAAATCTCATCTATCAGTGGAAATACGAGTGTTTGCCCGGGGTCGCTGGAGAAATACCGGACAGCCTCCCAAACGAATGTAACAAACAGCTGGAGTGTGACTGGTGGCAGTATTGTTGGATCTGCTATTACTGATTTTGTCGATATTCAGTGGGGAGCATCCGGCAATGGATTAATTACCCTAAAAGCAACAAATACTGTAAATGGGTGCGATTCTACAGTCACTAAATCAATTCTCGTTCAGGATCTTATTCCTCCTACATTGTCTGTTCCCGTTTCCTTTGGTTTTTGTGTGGAGAACCTCTATTCCGCTGCTATCGTCTCAAATATGTTGAAGTTAAATCCTTCACCTGACTATTACCTCTTTAAAAAGGGTAGTACGGTTTTGGATCTGGATCCTAC
>JANYJT010000027.1 GCA_025358395.1 Bacteroidia bacterium | reverse complement strand
GTAGGAATGAATGCCTTTATAGTATGGTTCAGCCAGTGCCGAAAGTGCGTCATTCCCAATAAAAACCGGATTTTGCATCACATCTGTGTAATGCACCATCCGGTAATCCATGGTATTGATGCCTAACAAGAAACCAAAATGAAGGACCCGATCATCAAACCGCGAGAGATTTTCATCTCTGGTTAACTGCGCCATCAAAGATTTGGAAGCTCCTGAAAAAAGAAGCAAGAAACCCAACAATATTAACCCTCCACGAACTCTCATTTCTTCAAATTTACTTGAATTCAAGCTTAGATTAAAACGCTTTTTACCGTTATGAGTTACAAATGTAACTGCTTTATTTATTCTTTTTCTCCTATGTAAATTGAGGCTATACCAAATGTCAGCCGGTATTCATGGATCTTTTCAAATCCGGATTTCCGCATAAAAGTAATGAAATTTTCTCCGTCAGGGAATCCCTGTACTGATTCCGGCAAATAGGTGTAAGCCGCCGGATCGCCGGAAATTTTTCTTCCCAGCCAAGGCATCAGGTGGCTGGAGTAAAATTTGTATCCGAATCGAACCAGCGGATTTCTTGGTTTTGAAAATTCAAGCACACAAAGGATTCCACCTTGTTTTAGTACCCTGAAAAGCTCTTTCAGTCCGACTGACAGGTTTTCAAAGTTCCTAACTCCAAAAGCAACTGTGGCCGCATCAAAGCTTTGATCAGGAAATTGAATGGCTTCTGAATCGCCGGTCATAAGCACAATTTTTTCTTCCAGTCCCAATTTTCTGACCTTTTCGAGTCCAATGGCAACCATTTCTTTGGATATATCAATTCCCGTGATTTTTTTTGCTCCTGATTTCAATGCAGCAATGGCAAAATCTCCGGTCCCGGTGGCTACATCCAGAATTGTTTCGGGAGAATATTTTGAGATCAGCTGGATTGCTTTGCGCCGCCAAATTTTGTCTATCCCGAACGAAAGGGTATGATTTAGAAAATCGTATTGGGGGGCAATGCGATCGAACATAGTGGCAACCTGCTCCTTTTTCCCGGCAGTTGAATCCCGGTAGGGTTTTATTTCACTCATCCAGATCGTCTAATATTTCACTTATCATCCCTTTGTCTACGAATCCCATCGACTGATCGTCGATCCGGATCTCACCTTTTGTGACATGACCAAGCGTCATCACCGGAATCTTTCTATCGAAAAGATAATCGACAAACTCATCCTCTTTCTCTTTCGAAACAGAAACGACGAAGCGTCCCATCGACTCTCCAAACAGGAAGGCATCCGTTCTGATTTCGCCATCAGTTGTGATATCGAATCCAAGGTCATTTGGAAGCGCGTTTCGCAACAAGGTAAAAAACAGACCCCCAATTCCAACAGGAGAAGCTGAAATAACAAGATCTTTGGAAATTACTTCCTTCATGACTTCAGTTAGTTTGCTTTCTGTCGCCAGACTGAATTTCATCAATGGCCATTCTTTGATCTCATGGTAAAAATCGAGGTATTCAGAAGCATTGATATCATTGTAAGAGCGGCCTACCAAAAGGAGATTGTCTCCTTTCTTTCTAAACTTCGGCAATAAAAGCTGATCCCTTGTCTTCAGTTTCCCGAAAAGGCTAATGATCAGTGTTGGCGGCACAAAACCCTCATCTCCTGAATAATCGTAATGTAATTTCCGCTGAGAGAATTTTAAATTGAAACTTTTGGCAGCTGCGTCAAGTCCGAGCCTCGCAGCCATGACCATTTCCTGCGCAATAGGATTGGCAAACTCAACGTGGTTCATGAAGCTACTAATCGAAACCGGAACCGCGCCATAGCACACCAATCTCCTTACGGCCTTGGCTACCAGAATCTGGGCTGCCGCATATGGGTCGACAGCCAATCTGCGATGATCCGCATAGATGGTTAGAGAATAAAACTGTTCCTCTTCATCTAATTGAAAAATTCCGGAATCATCGGTGTTGTCATTGCCCATCTGCGAAGGATCGAGATCCGGGGCAGCAAACTCGTTAAAAATATTGACAGGTGAAAGATGAGGGATTGCAAGCATCGAATAGATGACACTTTGCAGGTCGTCGGGTTCAGGAATCTGATCAATACTAAATGATTTTGGGCTGTTTTCGCTCATGACCGATATGTTTTTATGACAAAGATAATTGTTTCGATGAAATGAACATGATCAGGAAAGCTGGCAAAAATGGCAATGACAGAGCCAGTTTCATTTATCTTTTAGGAATAAATCATTTTTACCATTCAGGGTTTTCGCCAACAATTGTTGATTATTTTGTTTAGGATCCATAAAAGAAATGATCCATTTTTCCTACTTTAGCTTCCTTAAAATTAAGCTTTATGTCTAAGATCGCTTTAATCACCGGAGCAACTTCAGGAATTGGAGCTGCTACTTCTCACCTCCTTGCTGCCAACGGTTTTGATCTGATTTTAACAGGAAGAAGAAATAAGCGCTTGGTAGAACTCGATCGGGAACTATCTGTCAAATATAAAATCAAATGTCTCCTTCTTTGTTTTGATGTCACAAAATTACATCAAGTCCAGTCCGCCCTCGAATCTCTCCCCGGGAACTGGAAGTCCATTGACGTATTGATTAACAACGCCGGCCTGGCAGTCGGAATGGAGACTGTTGACAATGGCGAAATTGAAGACTGGGAGAGGATGATTGATACGAACATAAAAGGATTGCTATATGTAACCAGAACAGTAACTCCGTGGCTGAAGGAACGAAAATCGGGACACATCATAAATATTTCCTCGATTGCCGGGAAAGAGGCTTATCCGATGGGTGGTGTTTATTGCGGAACCAAGCATGCTGTTCAGGCAATATCCCATGCCATGCGTATTGAACTTCTGCCTTTCGGAGTTAAAGTTGGGACAGTGGCCCCCGGAATGGTGGATACAGAATTTTCAAATGTTCGATTCAAAGGAGATGACGAACGGGCAAAAAGTGTGTACAAAGGAGTAACTCCCTTGTCACCGAAAGATGTGGCTGATACCATCCTTTTCCTGGTTACGAGACCGGCTCATGTCAACATCGATGATGTATTGATTATGCCCACTGCACAGGGTTCGGCCAGGGATGTATATAGAAATCTGTGATCCTTATCCACCCTTCAGGGTAAGATTTAAATCGTACTTTTGCGAAAAAAAAGACCATGAAACTAGAAGTGTCTAACGGAGAGATTGCTGATAAACTCACTATAATTGAAATCAAACTGGAGAAAATCACGAATCCCGGAAAACTAGCAAATCTCAGATACGAATATGAAGAAGTTAATCAGGCATTGAGTTCTATCATGGACAAAAGCCATCCACTCTATCGGCAATTGTATGAAATAAATAGCAGGCTCTGGGTGATTGAAGACCATATACGCGACCTTGAAAGGGCTAAAGATTTCGGCGATGATTTTATCCAGACAGCACGTGCTGTCTATTTCATCAACGATGATCGTTCGGAGGTGAAACGCAAAATCAATGAGATTACCGGCTCCAAACTTTTTGAAGAAAAGAGCTACGAAGAATACAAATAAAAAGTGCCTAAAATAAATCAAGAACCTGGCATTCAGCGTAAGCACAACTTTAGTCACTCTAGGCACTCTAGGCACTTGTAAATGAAGAAGATACTTGTTTTTCGACTTTCAGCCATGGGCGATGTGGCCCTTACTGTTCCGGTGATCCGTAAGGTCATCGAAACAAATAGTGACCTTCACATCACGTTGGTAACAAGACCTTTTTTCGCACCATTTTTTTTCGGCATTCCCCGGTTAAAACTCTTTTTTCCAAATCTGGAAGAAACACACAAAGGTCTGAATGGAATTTATCGTCTGTACCGTGATCTGAAAAAATTGGGTCCTTTTGAGAAGATAATTGACCTTCATGCCGTTTTGAGAACCAATATAGTTGCCTTCTTATTTAGGCTGAGCGGAACCCCTGTCTATTCAATTGACAAAGGGAGGGCAGAAAAAAACAGAATCATCAGAACGAAAAAAATTACGCCATTACAACACACAACACAAAGATACGCTGACACATTTTTACAAGCCGGTTTTCCGGTGCAGATTGGCAAAGCACCTTACATAGATTATTCGACTGAAGCATTTCAGAGTGCAAGAAGCTATCTTTTAGGAAAGATCCCGGAAAAAGATACCCTAAAAATCGGACTATCACCTTTTGCCAATAATGCACCAAAGATTTGGGGATTGGAAAATTTCAAAGAACTAATCACCCTGATAAATAAAAACCATAAAGTAGTCTTCTTTCTTTTTGGGGGAGGGGAAAAAGAACTCAAACTGCTTAAAAAACTTGAACAGCACAGCGAAAATGTCCACCTCGTAGCAGGAAAATTTACCCTTTCGGAGGAGATTGCCATGATTCGCATGCTTGATCTTATGATTGCCATGGACTCCTCGAATATGCACCTTTCATCGCTATCAGGCGTTAAAACCATTTCAATTTGGGGCGGAACTCATCCGGCATTTGGTTTCTCTGCCTTGGGTCAACCGGAAGATTACCAGATACAACCCCCTGAAGGTTTCCTTACCTGTCGCCCCTGCTCTGTCTTTGGAGGAAAGCCTTGCATCTATCCTACCCCAAGCTGTATGGAACTGATAAAGGCGGCTGATTTATACAAAAAGCTAGTAATGATGAAGGTTCTGAAGGCTAAAGGATAAAGTCAAAAGGCTAAATGCTAAAGTGGAAACACTGCAGGCTTGATGGAAAGGATCTTACTTCTTCCTACTTAATTGTACAATGATTTATTCCCTCTCAAATCCCACTTTATCCTTTATCCTTTATCCTTTAGCCTTTAGCCTTTAGCCTTTTGACTTAAGCCTTTTGACTTAAGCCTTTCCCACTTTAAACCATGCTTTAAATTTGCCTTTGCGCTGGCGATATTCTTTGTTCTCTTTATCGAATTTCAGCAAGAGATCAACCGCCTTTTCAGATGATTGGCTACAAAGAAGGGCATATTCCGAAGCAATCAAACCTAGGGTTTCTTCGTCTGTATCCAGTTGACTAAAGTTTTGAATGCCTTTCTCAAAATTTACAGGAATAAATTTCATACGGTTAAGATCTACAATTGAAAAATGGTACTGATCTGCCTCTTTCCTGATCAAGGTATTTCCCGGGGAATAATCCAGGTGATAAATACCATTCTTGTGTAACCGTGACCAGGTAAAATATACCCATTGTTTGATGATATTTTCCTTATCCGGATCGTTTCTTAGGAAAACATCCCAAAGGGTAAATCCGTCTTCAAAATTCAGGGAAACATAATAGCTCTCCATTAACTTCCCCTTCCAAAGACACTCGACATAAGCAACCGGTTCAGGAGTTGAAGCTCCTAAAGCCAGAAACCGAATTGCATTCTCGTATGATCTTTTAGCCTTTGACCCTCTCAGGTAAACATAGATATAACGATTAATAAGTATAGGTATCTTAAAGGCTTTGACATTTAGTTTAATGCCATGTTCTTCAAATACTTTCACCTCATTTCGATCCTTGTAAATGGTTGTTCCGCTTGCATGAAATGAATCAGGAAGATTCTTAACCCAATTTTCCAAATCCCCGAATCCGGGTGCCAGCCCGTATTGAATTTTCTTCGACATCATGGCTTTTGGTTCATGAAACCCTGTTGCTGAAGTACCTGCAAAAGCATCACTGAAAAGTGTTCATTGTCGGCCTTTTTGTACCTAATATCAGTAAAAACCTGGGCGAGGGTTTCCTTATTGTTTTCTAAGACAAATTTTCGATTCTCCGGCAGGGCTTCCTTGGCAGCATATATATTTAGAATAACCTCTGGAGAATATTCCCTGTAAATTTCCTTGTGCAGGATAGCCTCCAAAGGTAACCTGTCAATCCGGCAAGGATTTTCATCCGGCCAACCTATTGTAACTGTTGTGACCGGGACTACCCCCTTCGGAAGATGAAGAAGGTCAATGATTTTTCCGGCAAGATAAGTAGTCGTTCCAAGATAGCAGATGCCAAGTCCTTCGCTTTCTGCCGCCACACAAACGTTTTGAGCCACCAGCAGAGCATCGATAGCTGCTGTGAAGAACGAGAGAAAATTGTCGTATCCGGGATTGGCATGGTTCAGTTTGCACCACAAATTAAAGCGGTTGAAGTCGGCACAAAATGTAAGGACCACAGGTGCGTTCTCTACCATCGGCTGATTAAAATGGCAAGCCGCCAACTGCTTTTTCATGGCCGGTTCGCGGTTTACAACAATGCTGTAAACCTGCATATTCCCGGTGGTGGATGCCCGGCACCCTGCTTCCAATATTTTGTTCAGCAGTTCATCGGTAATATCTTTGTCTGTATATTTCCGGATGGTACGGTGCTGCAATAATGTATCCGACATAGATTAGAATTTGGTACAAAGATAAAAGGGTTTCAATTAAAAACTGAAACCCTTTTATCTTTATACCAAGTAGCTACTTTTTGAATTCAACCTTGAATGTCACCACTTCCCAATCAGGGAGTTTAGCCGGTTTTGAAATAACCAGCGCATCAGCCTCCTGGTTCCATTTTATTTTCTCATCCGAACCTAAAATCGAAACTGATTTGACCTTCTGTCCC
>JANYJT010000010.1 GCA_025358395.1 Bacteroidia bacterium | reverse complement strand
CGGTAAGACTCAAGAATTGTATAGGTTTTGGCTGATACAATGTCTCCTTGCGAAATAATTCGCTCACCTTCCTGCACAATGCCATGATTGGTCGACAGGTTTCCGAGTACCTTTTCTTCAACTTGTCTGTTTCTCTCCTTATCAAAAATGAGGTTGCTAACAAGAAAGGCTTCCGGCTGAAAATTTTCCAGATATGGTTTCCAGTCTGGATGGGCTACCTTTAACTCGTCAATCTTGTCATGAATTTCATTGTAAGCACTTTTGAGGGTGTAAAGAGAGGCAATTTTTATTTCCTTGCCAATGTTGTTTCGGAGAATTTTGAGGCTTGGTTTCTTGGATAATGCCGAAATATTGACGAAATTTTGATCCAATACGCCCACTTTATACAGTTGGGCATACACTTCCAATAGTTTAAATTTCAAGGCAATAACCTGCATTGTGCCATTTGCCTTTACCGGTTTGAACCGATCGATTTCCTTGGAAAGCAGCGCCATTTCTTGTCGGGTGACAGAGTCGGCAAAGACAAAATAGGGGGTTTGTTCTTTCAGTAAAGAGTCCTTTTCATGTATCAAATCCTGCTCCGATTTAATAATGGCAAAATTGTAAGGGGCAAAAAGTGTGGCATGCATCCAGGGCCTTCCCTTTTGGTATTCGTACTTAAATCTTGCCTCCTGGGGAAGTGAAAAATACAGGGCACTTGCAGTTGCCATGAATAGAAAAGCAAGAAATATCCTGTGGGATTGTTTTGGGCTTAACCATCTTTTCAAACCAAACTTTTGCATCATTATCCTGAGTGATTGCCGGGTAGAGACAATAAATTTCTATCTTTGGGAATAATCAAAAATAGTAAAATTTTAATGAGATACGGAATCTCGAATCTAAGCATCGTTCCGGTTCGGACTGACCCTAGCGAGACAAGTGAAATGTGCACCCAAATCCTGTTTGGAGAGCATTATAGTATTATCGACGAAAATAAAAAGTGGTGTAAGATCAAACTATTCTTTGATGGATACGAAGGCTGGATTGATCAGAAAATGGTCAAGGAAATTTCGGAAAAAACGTTCAAGCAGTTGGCCCATCGACAATTAATGGTCACCACGAACCCATTTAACATTGTTCAACCCGAAAAAGGATATGGCAATTTTTTGATCGTTGCAGGAAGTTCTTTGCCATTTTATAAGGCCTCCAGCAATACCTTCACGATTGGAACCGAAACTTATAGTATTCAGGGCGACAAGATTTTGCCGGTAAAAAGGAACATCAGGAAACTGTTGATTGAAAACGCTTTAAAATATTTCAATTCTCCTTATTTATGGGGTGGACGTTCTCCCTTTGGCGTTGATTGTTCCGGATTATCGCAAATTCTTTACAAAATGATCGGTTTGCAAATACCGCGTGATGCCGCTCAGCAGGCGTTGATCGGAGATAATATTACATTCGTGGAAGAAGCATTACCTGGCGATCTTGCATTTTTTGACAACGAAGATGGGAAAATTGTGCATGTGGGAATTATCTGGGAGAAGAACAAAATTATTCACTCCTCAGGGAAGGTCAGAATTGACAACATCGATCATTTTGGGATTTTCAATATCGACACCAATCGGTATTCGCACCAGATGAGGCTGATGCGCAGGATTATTCAAACGAACGACTAGTTGAAGAATTTTGGATTATGGATTTTTGGAGCAGCTCCAAAGCCATCGGACCTTCGTTGAACAATAGATCGACAATACTCAGATTTGCCGTGAAGCCGAATTTCTCCTGAAAAACCTGCATGTAATCCGATGGAATAAAATCATCATCCATAAGCTGTCTTCCTGGTTTGGGATCGATTGAGTATCTGAAATCATCTAAGCCCGGTAATTGTTTCTCAACCGGACAATAAGTGGTTGTGAAGTTTATCTGACGCTTAAGGCCAAGTTCCTCCAAAACCACCGATTGAATTTCGTGGTTAAAATCAATCAAAAATTTCCATTTTTTATGATGGTAAAAGGGAGCCAGGCTGTCAGCGTAATATTCGAAGAAAGGCGCATTGTTGTAGGCCGACATCAAAGCTTTCCAATGCAACTTTTGCCAGGGGTGATCCCAGGAGATAACAACATCGCGGATGAGACGTTTGGAATTTGACCCTTCTGTTACAGGAACAGTAAGATCTTGCTTGCCGTTGGCAGTGAGAACTGTACAACGATTGCGGTAGGATTGCTTGATGAAATGTTCATTCAACTCAATCCACACCTCGTTGTAGCCTAGCAATTTTGTATAATACCGGACAGGCGCCAGATAGGCGCAACTTAGCAGAACGCTTCGTTTGCTTTGTTCCATTCAGCTATATCGAAGGACTATTTTACACCCATGAAAAAGCGGTTCCAGCGAATCTTTGCCAAGAATGACTTGTTCTTGTCGAGTGAAAGCCAGACAAATGAAGCCTTCCCAACCACATGGTCTTCAGGTACAAATCCCCAGTATCTGGAGTCGGCCGAGTTGTTTCTGTTGTCACCCATCATCCAGTAATAATCCATTTTGAAAGTATAGGTTTTCGCAACAGCGCCGTTGATTAATATTTCACCATTTTTTACGGACAGATCATTCTCCTCGTAAACGTCAATGATCCTTTTGTAAAGCGGCAGATTCTTGGTTGTCAGTTGAATTGTAGTCCCTTTCTTAGGAACCCAGAGTGGTCCGAAGTTGTCAAGGTTCCAGGTGTACTGATTATCACTTGGGAAAATATTTATATCGCGTTCGTCTTTGGGATACAAAAGTCTCTCCTTGCCGGTGATGAATTTCATCCCATCCATCTTTTTTAATTTATCTGATGTAAGGGCCATAATCATTCTGGAGCCTGAACCTTCAATGTCTTCAGGCGTGATATCAAGCTTTTCCATTGCACTGGAATTCAGGGAATTTCCCTGGATGGTCACAAGATATTTGTATTGGATACCGGGTATTTCCTTCTGTGGTTTTCCGTTTACATAAACTTGACCATTCACTATTTTAAGCGAGTCTCCGGCAATGGCTATGCACCGTTTGATGTAATTCTCCCTTTTATCAACCGGTCTGTAAATGATATCGCCGAAGGAGCGTTTGTCTGTATTTACACGCTCTCTGCCATAGCTTCTAACCATTTCATAATAGCTTCTCTCCTGCATGTTTGTGGCTACAGAATCTCCTTCCGGGAAGTTGAAGACCACAACATCATCGTTCTTAACCCTGCCAAAACCCGAGAGTCTCCTGTAATCGTTGTGGATGATTTCGGAAAAGGAGCGTGTCGTCGCAGTAAAAGGCATCGTATGGTGCACAAAAGGAAATGCAACAGGCGTGTTTGGAAGCTTTGGACCGTAGGCAGTCTTGCTGACAAACAGATAATCACCTACCATCATCGATTTTTCCATGGAGGAAGTAGGAATGGTATAGGCCTCAATGAAAAAGAGGCGAATAAATGTTGCGGCGATCACGGCAAAAATAATGGCATCGACCCACTCGACCACTTTTGTTTGCTTGCCATCTACCGGATTTTTCTTTTTCCAGAAAGTCCAGTGTACTTTTCCGGTAATGTACATGTCAAATATGATACCCATTCCGATCAACCACCAGAAATTGCCTAGCCAAATTACCCAAAGCAAATACAAACCTGCCACAACGCCAAATTGAATCCATTGGCTTTTAGAGACGTCCTTAAACATATTATTTTCAGTTATAATTTTAACAAATCAGACATGTTGAATATTCCTTTTTTGCCCAAACAAAATTCTGCCGCCAGTACCGCTCCGAGGGCAAGTCCTTTCCTGTTATAGGTATTGTGCGTGATCTCAAGGTAATCGACCGCGGAATCATATTTTACTGAATGCAATCCGGGGTAGGGATCCTTCCGTATCGATTGAATATAAAGCTCCTCCTTGCTTTTTGGCCTTTCGATAGTCCATGATTTTTTAGACTCGTTTGCCCCAATAATTCCCTCGGCTAAAGTGATGGCTGTTCCGCTTGGCGCATCCAATTTTTGGGTATGATGAATTTCCGTCAGGGAGACATCGTATTGTGAATAAGGATTCATCATCCTGGCAAGAATTTTGTTTAGTTCGAAAAAAAGGTTCACGCCAAGGCTAAAATTGGAGGCATAGAAAAAACATCCCTCTTTTGACAAGCATTCCTTCTCGACAGCCGGTTTTTGATCCAGCCAGCCTGTGGTGCCGCTTATCACCGGGACTCCTGCCTCAAAGCATTTTACGTAATTTGAAACTGCTGTTGCCGGAGTAGAGAATTCAATGGCAACATCTGCTTTTGAAAGGTTTTCAACGGTGAGATCGGTTTGATTGTCGACATCTATTTTTAAAACCACGGAATGGCCCCGTTCAACAGCAATCTGTTCGATCTCTTTTCCCATTTTCCCGTATCCAATCAATGCAATCTTCATGAATCAACTTTGTCAAATAAGTACAGCATCCCTTAAATAAATTACAAAGGTAAGATTTTGCAGGAAAAATTGCTCAATAATTTTCAGTCGGGCCAGCGACCAGCTGATTTTCGGGTTACCATCCAGCCTGGATATTCATGGGTGAGGGCATTTGCATGGTTGAGTTTTTGTAGCGCTTCGGTGGTTAATTCGAGGTTAGCGGATGCGATGTTGTCGTTCAATTGCTGAAAATTTTTGGCCCCAATGAAGGTGCTGGTCATAACCGGGGTTGCCGGATCACCCAATTCCATGCCACATTGGCAAC
Organism: Bacteroidia bacterium; assembly: GCA_025358395.1. The sequence goes on along the minus strand of JANYJT010000010.1, from coordinate 661 downwards.
TGAAACGTTGTGATGTTGGCCAATTTCGGCCATCAGATCGATCAGGTCATAGGCCTTTTGCTTGTTGATCGGAGGAAAATCGAAGGTGTCGCGGCGACTATCACCGGCTACTTCATTTTGGCGTGTATATTTACCGGAAAGGAACCCTCCAGCCAAAGGACTCCATGGCATGATGCCGATATTTTCGCTCACAGCCATAGGGACTATTTCGCCTTCAACAATAATTGGTTCAATTTTAGACCTTGGTGCTATTTCGGGTGTTGTGCACACCATGAGTATTATCTTGCCGGAAGTTTTACTATCAATGTCTGATTTGAACTATGGAGAGACCAGTGTGAGCAGCAAATTGGTTGTTGCTTTCAAATGGAAATCCAATTCAAGTATCTAGCTCCGGCGTTTTAACCTACTCTGATAATGGACAATGAAATCAAAATCAAGAAGTAAAATCCCTTTAAAGATTAATTTTTTGTAATTTTTATAGTAAGATCAGCAATTGGAAAATACGGTCTTTAGCTGATCTTAATTCTATTTAAACAACCCCTCCAATCCAAATTTCTTTACTGCATCCTGCAAGGTCGATTTTGCCTTTTTTGAAAATTCTTTGGCAACCAGGTCTTTGGCTTCTGAAAGGTCTACCTTAACATCGGGCTTTTTGAAGTTG
>JANYJT010000251.1 GCA_025358395.1 Bacteroidia bacterium | reverse complement strand
GGAACTTTGCAGCAGGACAGTTTGCAGTCATCGGAAATTCATCGGCGCGGCCGGTAATACGGTCTGCAATGCCGTCAGCAAGGTTGCTAATGCGATGGTCAGTTTCTTCATATGGTTATTCGCGGAGTGCAGTGGCTGATTTTGGTGTGTCCTACAAATCCTTTATTCTCTGTTGATGCGGATGAGCTCTTGTTGGTCGCTTGAGGCTTCAATTTCGCGAATCGCCTCGCGGACGGTGGCCGCCTTTTGACGGCTCAGGTTCTTGGGAAAATCCGGCTCGCCGGCGTCAAAGTTGTCAGCAATGCGCTTGAGGTCGGGAACGACGGTCTTGGCGTGGGCGCCGTAGCTGACCAGTATCTTCGTCAATTCAGGCGTGCGGTGCTCGCTGGCCCATGGATTTTGGTTGCGAATGTAGTCAACGCAGGCGCGAATCCCTTCCTCGACGTGGTGCCTGGCCAGGACGCGCAGCCCCTCGACGCGAATCCCGTCAGCGAACATTTCCCCGCTCGGCGCGGGCTCGACGACTGCCTGCAGGATGGCGGGCAACAAGGGTTTGATCTCCTGAGGGGAAAGGTTGTGATACACGGAGCCGAAGTCGCTCCGGGCGCGACCGTCGTCGTTTTTCAATCCAGCCCGCACGGCCAGGTTAAGTTGCTGCCGATCCACGCCTTCAAGCGAGCGGCCAAGCAGCCCGTTGCGGGAATCGAACAGGCCAAAAGTGAAATAGCGCTGCTGCATGCCGCGCGGATCCTTTTGCGTGTCGAACCGGGCCAGCAACTCGATCATCTCCGGGACGGCTACCATCGCGGGCTTGCCAATCGCGGCGAGGGCGTCGGCAGACTTGATGCGCAGCCAGGGATCGTCGGATTGAAGCATCTTACGCAGCGTCGGAACCGCGGATGCGGCCCGGCCCTTGAGATGGGCGAGCGCCTGGCACGCCCCGAGGCGCGCCTCGGGCGACGGAGAGTCGAGCAACGCCAGCACGCGGGAAGTCGGGGGCTCTTCGCGGCGACCGAGCGCGATCCCTGCGCGTTCGCGCACAATGGGCGACCAACTGCCGAGATCGGCAAGCAGTTCGGCATCGCTCACCTTGTCGTAGAAGCTGTAGCGATCCTTGTTGTTCCAGCCGCGACCGCTGCGGATGAATTGCTCCGCGGCGGCATCGTCGAGCTGCGGGATCTTGCCGGGCCGCTTGCCGGTGAGCCAAAGACTTTTCAGCGGCACCGCGTAAGCCAGCAGGCAGGCACCACTGGCATCCCAGCCGGAATAGCTGTCATTATCCGGCTCCGGCGGCCCGAGATGATCGAAACCGCCATCCCACTGGCGGGAGAGGTCGTAATACCATTCGCCGAATTCCTTCATCCAAGCGCCCGTGGCGTGTGGACCGGAAAGCGCGACGCCTGGCATGGCCCAGAGGATGTTGAAATAATTTCCCGTATGGCCGCAATCGCGTTCAGCGCCGTGCGAGCATAGGCTCATGCGCGCGAAGAACTCGGCGTTCTGGGGCTCATCCAACAAGTTGAACAGGACGGCGGCCATCCCGCACTTGCCGTTGTCTTCGTGCGTCTCCATCCACGGCGCATGGTCGCCGTAGGGAACGCATCCCTTGCCGACATAGAACCTCAGCAGCCGCGCGCTGCGCTCGGTGGCAAGGGAAACCTTGGGGTCGTTGACTCCGGCGGCGCGCGCCATCACGAGCGAGATGGTCAAGGGCACACCGGGTGAATTCATCATGCCGTAGCCGCTCAAGCGGCCATCGGGCCGGGCGAACTTGTGCCCCCATGAGCCGACCATGCTTTGACCATTGGCCGCCTCCAGGGCGAGCCGCCGCAAACCGGGCATTACGGCCTCATCGCCGGTGGCCATTTTGTACTCGGCCAGGAACATGGTGACGTAGCCGTAATACCACGTTGCCATGCTCTCTTCTGAAAAGCTGGAGGCCCACTGCGCTTCCTTCCGCACAAGAGGAACATATTCCGGTTTGCCGCTGGCCAGTAGCGCGAGCGCATTCAACGAACGGATGATCGGATCGGGATTATAAGACGGGGCGGCGACGCGTTTCGCCAGCATCGCGCAGCCCTGCTCGAAGATGCGCTTCGATTTCGGGCAGTCGAACGGAGCGGTGGCACTGTAGGTGCCGACGACCAGCAACTTGACGGTTACCTCTTCCGTGCGGCCGCCGCGCCAGCGGGTCAACACGAGTCTGCCTCCGCCGGCCTCGGACTCCGCCACGGTGATCGCCTTGCCAAACTCCGTGCGCGGGTCGTACGAAAACGGCTGGCCGCCGACACCTAGGATGACATCCCCGACCGCGAGCATTCCATCAGCGGGAGAACCCTTCTGCACTTTGGTGATGGAAATCTGCCGCGCATCGGTGGTTACCATCTTATCGCAAAACATC
>JANYJT010000216.1 GCA_025358395.1 Bacteroidia bacterium | reverse complement strand
CCAATCAGCGTGATCATCCCGATTTCCGAGAAAATATTGAGTGTTTGATTGAAGATCCAAAGACATAGAACGGCTCCGGCAATGGCCAATGGAACAGTAATCATGATAATAAACGGATCCTTAAAACTCTCGAATTGTGCGGCTAGTATCAGATAAATCAGCAGAAGGGCGAGAACAAAAGCGAAGGCGGTATTTGACGAACTTTCGGAAAAATCTCGGGAGGGCCCGCTCAAAGAGGTCTGGAAACTTTCATCCAAAAGTTTATCCCCGATGGACTGCATCGCAACCACACCATCCCCGATGGTCTTTCCTTCGGCAAGGGAAGCCGAAATGGTGGCCGATTTATAGCGGTTGAAATGGTACAATGAAGGCGGATTGGCATTTGTGGAAATTTTCAAAACTTCAGACAGTGCAATATTGTTCCCCAGGTTATTGCGAACATACAATTTAGAGATATCGGTGGGTTGTTGTCTGTCCTGCAGTCCCACCTGGCTGATTACCTGGTATTGCCGGCCGTTCATGATAAAATAGGCCAGTCGTCTACCGCTGAAGGCGCTCTGCATCACACCTGCTATGTCAGATACCGTCAGTCCCAGCTCCCGGGCTTTGATCCTGTCAATCAGAATATCCACCTCAGGTTTGTTGAATTTTAAGTTGACATCCACATTCTGGAATGTCTTGTCATTGCGGGCGGCATCCAAAAATTTAGGAATGACATCACGCAGTTTGTCGAAATCTAAATTCTGGACAACGAATTGAACGGGCAATGCCCCTCTGGAACCCAATCCTACCGAGATGGTCTGCTCTTCAACAGGAAAGATTCTCAGATTATTGAACTTCATCACAGTTTTTGCCATGCTTTTGGCAATCTCACTCTGCGATCTGGTTCTTTCGTTCGGGTCGACCAGTCCAATGCGGCCAAAACCAGAGTTGACACCCGTTTGACCGAAGCTGGGGAGTGCCACAAAAGAAAATTTTCCCTCAGGTATTGAATCGATCAGGAAATTATTGAACTCGGCACCGGCATTGGTCATATAACCATAACTGGCTCCTTCGGGACCTGAAATTTGAAACCGGATGCTGCTCTTATCTTCGAGAGGGGCAAGTTCACTTTGCAGGGTTCTTCCGATCAAAAAGATTATCAGAAGACATGCACCTACAATAACCCAGGCCAGATACCTCAGTTGAATAAATTTTTGAAGCAGATTTTTGTATCCGGTTTCCATCCCTTGAAAAAACGGTTCAGTCTTTTGGTAAAACATTCCATGACGGGCATTTTTTCTATTCAAATATACGTTCAGAACCGGGGTAATTGTAAGGGAAACAAAGGCGGAAATCAGCACCGCCGTGGCAACGACAACGGCAAATTCCCTGAACAAACTGCCTACAAAGCCTTGCAGAAATAAGACTGGTAAAAAGACGATTGCCAAGGTGATTGAGGTAGAAATAACTGCAAAAAAGATCTCCCTGCTCCCTTCAAGAGCTGCCCTGCGAATGGGCATTCCTCCTTCAAATTTCCTGAAGATATTCTCGGTCACAACGATTCCGTCGTCCACCACCAGACCTGTGGCCAGAATAATCCCCAGCATGGAAAGGATGTTGATGGAGAATCCGGCTAAGTACATCACGAAAAAAGTAGCTATGAGAGAAATGGGAATATCTATCAATGGACGCAAGGCAATCATCCAGTTTCTAAAAAACAAGAATATCACCATGATGACCAGCAGAAAGGCAATAAAAAGCGTTTCTCTTACCTCTGTCAGGGATTTGCGGACATTCAACGTGTTGTCGATAAGCGTGGTAAAAGTGATGTCGCTTTTCTGCGCTTTTTTTACCTCGTCCAGTCGTTTGTTAAACTCATCCGAAATGTTGATATAGTTGGCTCCCGGCTGAGGGATGATGGCCATACCAACGGCACTCACCCCGTTAAGCCGCCACATTTGTTCATATTGTTCAGGACCCATCTCAACTTTGGCAAGATCACTTAGGCGTACTATTCCTTCCGTATTTTCCCGGATAATCAGGTCCCTGAAATCTTTTTCAGTGGTAAGCCGGCCCAGTGCACGGATGGTAAGTTCTGTCTTTCCGCCGTAGATTTTGCCTGAAGGAGCTTCGATATTTTCCTTGTTCAGAACGGAAGTAATGTCGTTGAAAGTAATCCCGTAGGCATTTAGCTTATCGGGATCAATCCAGAGGCGCATAGCAGGTCGTTTCTGACCAATGATCATGACAGAACTAACTTCAGGAATAGTCTGAAATTTGTTTTGCAGCGTATTTTCAGCGTAATCACTGAGTTCGAGCAATCCCTTGCTTGGACTCTGAACTGCCATCAGGATGATAAAATCACTGTTTGCATCGGCTTTGGAAACCACCGGAGGGGCATCGATGTCCTGAGGAAGATTTCGAACGGCTTGGCTAACCTTGTCACGCACATCATTGGCTGCTGCTTCGAGATTGGTAGTGAGGTTAAATTCTACCGAGATATTGCTGTTCCCCACTGAGCTTGATGAGGTGATGGTTCTGATTCCGGGAATGCCATTGATGGATTTTTCCAGTGGTTCGGTAATCTGACTCTCAATAATATCCGCATTGGCACCTGCATAAGAGGTGTTTACAGAAATAAGAGGAGGATCGATAGCCGGATACTCACGGATGCCCAGGAAATTAAAACCAATTACTCCGAAGAGAATCAGTGCCAGGCTCATGACTGTTGCCAGTACCGGTCTTTTTAAGGATAATTCGGATATATTCACAATCTATTTTCGTTGTAAAGGAATGGTTCTGCAACTAATTTTTCTCCTGAATGCTTCTGACTCTTTTCACTTTTATGCTGGCATTTGGCCTGACAAAAAGCATTCCACTCACGATGATGGAATCTCCCGGATTCACTCCACCGGTTAGTTCAACCAGATTGGTGTTCCTTAATCCGGTTTCAACATTGGTAAAGACGGCTTTATTTTTATGAACAACAACTACCTGGTTGGAAAGTGCATCAGGGATGATGGCGTTCGAGGGGACCATGATCCCTTTTCTGGTTTGCCCCAAAAAGACTTTCACAAATGCACCAGGAGCAATAACCCCTTTCGTCAGCATGGCACGTACCTTGATGTTTCTGGAAACGGTATTGATTTGTGGCTCGATGGCAGTAATCGTCGCATCAAGGGTTCCATCGTATCCATCAGTCTGAATTTTAACCATGTTCCCTTTTATCACAATTGAAGAATAGGTTTCCGGAACAGTAAAATCAATTTTTACTTTATCGATCTGATGCAGACTGCCGAGCAAGGTTTGTGGTGTAACATAGGCCCCCGGACTCACAACGCGAATCCCAAGTTCACCTGAAAAGGGAGCCCTGATAACGGTTTTGTCTATCTGGGCATTGATAACCTTTATGTTGGCCTGAAATGTATTTACCTGACTGAGTGCCGCATCATAGTCGGCCTGATTGACACCGCTTACTTTCAGCAGTTCGCTGAGCCGCTTCAGTGTTTTAGTGGCAAGTTCGAGCTGTGTCTTTTGCTGCTCCATTTGTGCCTGCAGATCGGCATCATTCACCCTGGCAAGCAATGTTCCCTCTTTGATATTTGCTCCATCCGGTAAATTCAGATAAACCAGACGGCCACTCACTTCCGGGCGAAGCTCAACCATTTCGTTGGCAAGAACGCTTCCATTTACTTCAAGATTGCTGGAAACATCTTCTGATCCGGCTATTACAACTTCCACCAGGATAGATGGTTTCTCAGTAGTCACCTGCTCCCTGGGTTTTGGTTTGCATGAAAAGAGAAAGGACAATGCGATCAAAAAAAACGATAAAATACGGTGGTTCATCTGTTAATGATTTTCTTTCAAATATATAATTGTGTCAAATTTAAGCTTGGACGAATATCAGGGCTTTTAGTTTAACAACTGACTTTCTTTTACGAAGACAAATTATTTTTGTTTTGATTTGGCTAATAGCCAATAGCTAACGGCTAAAGGCAATTAGCAATTAGCCGTTGGCTATTAGCTTTGAGCTACTTATCAACCTTTGCTGAAATTTTTCTGACCGTACTTGCATTGAAATATCCCAGGGCTCCATTGCTGATGTTGGAAACCGGATTGGCTGGTGAAGCGGAGTTCCCATCATCATTTCCGGCAGTACGGAAATACTCGTAAACTCCGCGGTCGATTGATTCCAGCCAGACAGTGACCAAATCATTTTTTGCCAATTTCAGGTCAGAGTTTCTTGCTTGCAGGGAGTATGTAATTGTGGTACCCTGAAGAAACTCGTCGTTGATGACATAAAATTGTTTTTGCCTGATGTTGTTGACGAAATAGACCATCCGATAGAAATTTGTCGTAAACGGAGGATCACGAAATCTGATCATTGTTGCTTTTTCTCCGCTAAAGGGACTGTTGGCAAAGTAGATACTGTCCATGCTTACGGCATATGGCATAGTTGAGTTGGCAAGATAAGTATCAAACCCGTTTTTTACAGATAGTGAGTAGGTCCGGCCAGGAATTCCTCTCAATTTTGTGGTAACATAGGTGCCGGAAATGGATTCTGTCAGCTGTTCCGTCTGATTCACATTGTCAGTTATCACCACATTTGCTCCTGTTACCGGCGGATAATTATTCGATGCGTCAAAGTAGGCTGAATTTGAAATTTGTACCGTGAAAGGTCCGGATTGGTCGTAGATATTGCCCTGGATGACAATTTTTTGGGGTGAGTTTTTTAAATCGAGATGAATTACCTTTTCGCAAGAGAACAGACTCAAAATCAAAATCAGAAAGTATGCCGGGCACAGAATAATTTTCGAGGAATTTTTAATCAGATTTCCTTTAGAATTCTTGACGGATAAGGCTGACAAACGATTGTTTTTTTTCATATCGGTCAGAATTTAAAGTTATAGGTCACAGATGGAATCATCTTAAAAAGAGTCGTTTGCACTGCCTCTGTCCGGGTTGGATCGGATTTGCTATCGCGGAAAGTGATCATATAGGCATTGTCGCGTCCGTAGGCATTGTACAGCGAGAAATTCCAGCTTGACTCGAATTTCAAACGCCTCTTATTGATCCATGTCGCTCCCAGATCGAGGCGGTGGTAAGCGGGCATCCGATCTGCATTGCGGTCAGAGTAGTAAAAAATGGTTTTACCGTCAATGGCATATTTCCCGGTAGGGTAGGTTACTGCATTGCCTGTGTAATAGACCCAGGTAGCTGAAAAAGTCCATCGCTTGTT
>JANYJT010000080.1 GCA_025358395.1 Bacteroidia bacterium | reverse complement strand
TGTAGAATATGTCTATCAGGCATTAGACAAACTTCCTGCAGGCTTTACGATTTCACCCGAAAGACAGAAGCCCTGGGGCACGGCGCACGCATTGCTGATGGCCGATGGCACAGTAAATGAACCCTTTGCCGTGATCAATGCTGATGATTTCTATGGTAAAATGGCTTATGCTGCCATGTCTTCCTTTTTGGTATCATCATCCGATCCGGCAGAGTATGCCATGGTAGGATACAATGTTGAAAACACCCTTTCCGATCATGGAACCGTTTCAAGAGGCGTTTGCGCGACAGATGAAAATGGCTATCTGACCACTGTCGTTGAACGCACGAAAATCAAAGGGGAGTCGGAAGGCATCTTTTATTACGAAGAAGACGGCCGCCATCAACTCAGTCCGAAGAGTCCTGTTTCCATGAATTTCTGGGGACTTAAACCAAACGTTTTCGGCTATATCAAAGAGGGTTTTGCACAATTTTTAACCGACCATGGCCAGGAACTGAAATCGGAATATTACATTCCTTTGCTGATCAATGACAACATCGTCAACGGCAATATCAAGACGAAAGTCATCGAATGCGATTCTCCCTGGTTTGGTGTAACCTACATCGAAGACAAGCCCATAGTAAAAGGAAGGATCGCCAGATTGATTGAAGAGGGGATTTATCCGGAGCAACTTTGGCCGTAAAAAAGTTGAGAGTTGAGAGTGGAGAGTGAAAAACGAATAACGAAAAGTGAAAAGTTGTGAGTTGCGATCAAGCCATTCCTGGAATTAGCACATTAGCATATTAGCACATTAGCACATTATGACCGATCAGCAGATCAAGGGTTTTTTGATTTTATTTGGCAGGGAAGAGCAGATTGCTGAGTGGAAACCTTTCGGACATGGGCATATAAACGACACTTTTTTGATTAAGACGACCGGTGCGCAAAATCCAGACTTTATTCTTCAGCGCAAGAATCATCTGGTTTTCAAGAACGTACCCGGAATGCTGGACAACATCCGGGTGGTTACGGAGCATATTCGTAAAAAACTGATAATAGCAGGTGAGGCTGAGCCGGACAGGAAGGTGATGAACTACCTTTCTTCTACCACAGGAAATCAGTTCGTTCAGGATGGATCCGGCAATTACTGGACCCTTTTTCTATTTATCCGCGACTCACATGGCATCGAAGAGGTGACCCATACCGATCAGGCATTCAGCTCGGGGAAAGCGTTTGGCAATTTTCAACTTCAGCTTTCCGATCTTGATGGTACGTCACTGATTGAAACCATCCCCAAATTTCACAACGGGAAATTCCGTTACCAGCAGTTTTTAGAAGCCATCTCTCGCAACAAAGCCGGAAGATGTGCCGAAATGCGACAAGAAATCGATCAACTGTTGCAAAGAGCTGATGAAATGCTGCAACTTCAGGATTGGCTGGATCAGGAAAAAATTCCTATGCGCATTACCCACAACGATACCAAAATCAACAATATTCTTTATGACCCGGACGATCAGATTCTTTGTGTCATCGATCTCGATACGGTCATGCCTGGTACGATTCTTTTCGATTTCGGTGATGCCATCCGCACCCTTTGCAACAGTGGTGCTGAGGATGAACCGGATCTAAGTAAAATAGGATTCAAAGCAGATTATTTCGAATCCTTTGCAAGAGGCTATCTCTCAGAAAGCAGTCAGTTTTTGACAGATCCTGAAAAGCAAAATCTCGTCTTCTCCTGTCGTTATATGGTTTGGGAACAGGCCATCCGCTTTCTATCCGACTTCCTGAACGGGGATACCTATTACAAGATATCGTATCCTGAGCACAACAAGGTACGATCCATGTCGCAATTGCGGTATTTGAATGTTTTGGAAGAAAATGTTGGTGTCATGGAACAAATTGTGTGGCAAAACGAATAGAGACGCCTTTTAAAGGCGTCTCTACGAACATATGATTGGGATTTATCCCAATTTTATATGTTTTGATTTGACCTCGCCGCCAATAAACAGATTGGCCAGAATATCGAAATTTTTTGATGATTCAGTCGTAAAATAATCTCTTAGTCCTGATTTGGAACATCGCACATCCATTTCAGGATGTCTGAAAAGGTAATCGCTGAGCTTTTCGGCCACTACCGGTCCCTGGTTAAGTAAAGTGACTCCAGACGGTAAAAACCGATGAATTACTTCGGACAACAGAGGATAATGTGTACAGCCAAGAATGACAGTATCAATCAACGGATCTTTGGCAAAAAGTGAGGCAAGGTTCTCCTCCACAAAAGAGGCAGCGCCGTGGCTATTTATCAGGTTATTTTCCACGATGGGCACCCACATGGGACAAGCTTCTTGTACCACTGTGATGGGGCTGTCAGGTGATATTTTGGCTATCTCAAGGGGATAGGATTCAGACAATACGGTTCCGATGGTCCCCAGAACTCCGACATGACCGGTTTTGGTCATTTCCGGTATCATCTCAATACTTGGTCTGATGACACCTAAAACACGTCTGTCGGGATAAGTTACGGGCAGGTCTAGCTGCTGGATATTGCGCAGCGCTTTGGCAGAGGCGGTATTACAAGCAAGAACCACCAAATTGCATCCCTGTTCAAACAAATGGCTGACAGCTTGCCAGGTATACTCATAAACCACCTCAAATGAACGGGTACCATAGGGATTTCTGGCATTATCGCCCAAATAGATGTAATCGTACTGCGGCAATTCTTTGAGCAGCTCTTTAAAAATGGTCAATCCGCCATAACCGGAATCAAAAACGCCAATTGGTTGATAGTTTTCCGACATAAACAATATTTTAAGCAACCGAAACTACTAATTATTCATAAAAAAAGGGTGCTTTCCAGCACCCTTTAATATATTTTTATCCAACCGGTCTATTTCAATCCCAGTTTCGTTTTAACCAATGGCATCATATCAGTTGACTGTGCGGCATTGAAATACAAAACGCTGTTTACTTCGAACACATACAACATGCCCTGTTCTTTGGCCACTTCGCCAATAGCTTTGCGGGCTTTTTCGACTACAGGTTGAAACTGTTTGCTCTCTTCTTTCTGAAGATTATCCTGGGCCTGCTGCTGGAATGTAGTGATTCTCTCTTGCAGACTCTGAATATCCGCCTCTTTCGCCTGACGAATGGCATCAGTAATGTTAGCTTGCTTTACCAGAGCAACATACTCTTGTCCTTTTGTTTGGTACTCTTTTTGCATAACAGCTAATTGCGATTCAAGATCCGTCTGCATCTTAGCCATAGCCTTCTGTGCTACTTCACGTTCTGGCATAGTGGAGATCAAACCCTGAAAATCAATGTGACCGAATTTCAATGTTTGTGCCGAAGCTGAAGCTCCAACAAATAAAAGAAGAGAAAAAGTTATTACACTTAAGAAATGTCTCATGATCAATCTGATTTAATTTTTATGGCGCAAATTTATAACATTAATTTTTATATCCAAGTTTTTGTAACACCTGATCGCTCAGATCAAATTTGGGATTGGTGTAAATCATGGTCATACTTCCTGCTTTGTCAAAAACCATGGAATAAGATCCTTGCTCGGCAATGGTCTGGATGGCATTGAAAACTTCATCCTGAACAGGTTTTACCAAGGCTTCCTTCTTTTTGGCTAAATCCCCGTCGGGACCAAAATACTGACGTTGCAGTTTCTTGTACTCCTTTTCCTTGTTGACGATTTGCTCTTCGCGTTTCTTTTTCATATCCTGCGATAGCAAAACCACTTCACCCTGGTAATCCTTGTAGATCTGATCCAGCTCCGCGTGCAAAGTCTCCAGCTCCTTCTGGTATTTCTGTGATAGTTTATCCAATTGTTCCTGTGCTGCTACATAAGAAGGCAGTTTACCAAGAATATAATCAGTATCTACATATGCGTATTTCTGGGCAAAACTTGCAGAAATGCAAAGAAGGGTAAAAACTCCTAAAATAATAAGCTTCTTCATTTTCGTTCGATTTATATCAGGAAAATATCAAATTTCAGGCCATATTTTTAAAACTGTTGTCCCATGATAAAGTGGAACTGACTGCCTCCCGTTCCTTTGGTATAACCATCGTCGAAACCATATCCCCAGTCAAATCCCATCAAACCAAACATAGGCAGAAAAATCCTGATTCCCAAACCTGCTGATCTCTTGATACTGAAAGGATTGAAATCGGAGATATCGTACCACGAATTACCGGCTTCGAGGAAACCCAGTCCGTAAATAGTCGCGGATTGTGACAAAGTAATCGGGTACCGAAGTTCCATGGTAATTTTCTCATAAATATTACCACCCTGAGGAGGAGTTAATGAATTGTTTTCATACCCGCGCAAGCCGATATATTCACTTCCGTAAGAGCTGTAACCCGACATACCGTCTCCGCCCAATTTATAGGATTCGAAAGGTGAACGAAGGTTCTTGTTGTAATATCCCAACAGTCCGGCTTCAAATTTGGTTCTGAGGATCAATTTGGCATCCGGTCTGGCTTGGAGTGGCGTAAAGATATCGGCTTTAAAAGACCATTTGTGGTATTCGATCAATTTGTAACGCTCGGCTGAGGTCATTGTTGTACTGCTGTAATCCTTTTTCGAAAATAAGGAAAATGGCGGTGTAAATGCGACTGAAAACGAGAAATTTGATCCTCTTCGGGTAAACAGCGGACTGTCGGTAGAATTTCTTCCGAATACTGTCCTGAACGCCAGTGTATTGGATGTTCCGTTCTGAAAGATGAAATATTTCCAGTTATCGAGAATGTATCTCTGGTAGGACAATTCGTGGTACAGGGTAAAATAGTTATCCGGCCTTTTCAACCGGTAGCCCAGACCTATTGAGGCGCCCAATACACCCATTTTTTCAGTAATATCATAATTGTATTGGTTGTAACTGTTTCCGTATCCGCTACCGTATCCGCTGCCATAGCCACTGCCGTATCCGCTTCCGTATCCGCCATAGTTGTAAGCGCTGTTTCCGCTGGTCTGTTTTGAATAATAGATGGAGAATGTAAAGGAATTTGGTTTCTTTCCGCCCAACCAGGGTTCAGTAAATGAGAAACTATAAGATTGATAGTAGGATCCATTGGTTTGGGCACGGAGCGTCAGTGTCTGACCATCCCCGGTAGGAAGTGGTCGCCATGCCTTTTTGTTGCCAATATTCCTGACAGAGAAGTTGGAGAATTTCAATCCTACGGTACCGACAAACATTCCTGCCCCCCAACCTCCGGAAAGTTCAACCTGGTCGTTGGCACGCTCTTCCAATTCATAGTTAATGTCGACTGTTCCATCTTCCTGATGGGGAACCACATCAGGTTTTATCGCTTCCGGATTAAAATGCCCCATCTGAGACAACTCACGAACCGACCGGATGATATTTTCCTTGCTAAAAAGCTGACCGGGGCGGGTATACAACTCCCGACGGGCTACGTGTTCGTTGGTCTTGGTATTTCCTTTGATCGTGATGGCGTTGATAGTTGCCTGTGAACCTTCTACGATCCGCATCTCAAAATCAATGGAGTCGTTCTCTACTTTCACCTCTACCGGATTAAGATTAAAAAAAAGATAACCGGTATTCAGGTATTGGTTTGAAACGGCATCATCATCCTCGGAGAGTCGTTTATCGAGGAGTTTCTGGTCAAAGACATCACCCTTGTTAATACCGAGTGCCCTGGATAGCTGAACATCCGTCAAAACGGTATTTCCGACCCACCGGATATTGCGGATGTAATACCGCCGGCCTTCGTCAATCCAATATTTAAGCCTGACCGTATTTTTTGTCGTATCCTTAATGATTGTGTCCGCAAGAATGATGGCATCGCGGTAACCATTTTCATTGTATTTCTTGATCAGATTGATCTTATCTTCGTCAAACTTGTCCTGCAGAAACTTTTTGGAGGAGAAAAAATTCCTAAGTTTCTTGGCTTTGGTCTTTTTCATGGATTTCTCCAGGGTGTAATTGGACAACTGTTTGGCACCAATAAATTCAATAGCGCCGATCTTCACTTTCGTCTTTTTGTTGACAAAAATATCAAGCACCAACTGGTTCTGTTTGGTTGTATCATCTTTTTGTACGATGCTTACTTCCGTGTTGTAAAATCCTTTCCCCTGGTAAAAACTGAGTATCTGCCGCTGAGCCGTATTGACAAGGTTATCGGTCACCTGCCCACCGATCAGCATCATGACTTGCTTCTCGATGTCCTCTTTTTCACTCTTGCTAACGCCGTGATAATTCTTTGCCGCCAGTCGGGGCCGCTCCTGAAGATAAATATTCAACCAAATTTTACCGTCGATGATTTTTGATGCGGAAATTTTTACATCAGAAAACAGACCTTGTTTCCAGTATTTTCTTAAGGCGGAAGTAACCAGATCTCCCGGGATGGTAATATCATCACCAATGTTTAATCCTGAAAGGCCTTTTAAAACTTCAGTATCCAGGAACCGGATGCCGCTAATCTCGATCCCTGCCAACGTATAATGTTTGGGGCTATCGTAAAAAACGGAAAAATTAGTACTGTCAGCTACTGTTTGTGCATACAATTGAGCACTAAAAAATAAAGCGAAAAATATAACTACAACTCTTTTGACCATGTCAGATTCTCATTTGTTCACTCGTTTTTCCAAACCGTCTTTCTCTCCTTTGGAAATCTTCAACTGCCTCAAAAAGATCCTCTTTGCGGTAGTCTGGCCATAACTTCTGTGTAAAATACAATTCGGTATATGCGATCTGCCAAAGAAGAAAATTACTGATTCTGAATTCACCGCCGGTACGAATCAACAGTTCCGGATCAGGCAGGCCAAATGTAGGAAGATATTTTCCAATCAACTCCTCATTGATGCTACTTTTGTCAATTTTGGCATTTTTTAACTCATCGGCCATCTTTTTGGCCGCTTCCACCATCTCCCAACGACCCGAATAGCTCAATGCCAGTACCAGACGAAGCCCGGTATTCGCTGCAGTTTTGGAAATTGCACCGGCCAATTTTTGTTGAACTTCATCGGGTAATGAGGCGATATCGCCGATAGTGCGTAAGGAGACATTGTTTTTATGAAGATTTTCGGTCTCGGCCACGATGGCATGAACCAGCAAGCCCATCAGTGCATTTACCTCCTCTTTGGGACGGTTCCAATTCTCCGTCGAAAAGGCATAGAGTGTTAAATATTGAATTCCAATCTCTCCTGCCCCTTCCACAACCGATCGTACTGCATCAACTCCTTCGCGGTGACCAAAAATTCGGTCGAGACCATGTTGTTCGGCCCAGCGACCGTTTCCATCCATGATAATGGCCACATGTTGTGGTATTTTTTCTGGTATCAACTGTTTAGAATGCACTTTTCTTCACTTTTTTGTCGTTCACTTTGCAAATACCTTTATCTGTCCATACCTGCCAGTGCAGCGAAAGGTGCAAAGATGCGTACCAATCGTTTTTTAACAAGAAACTGTTTGCAAAGGAAGGCGGATACGAATTCCTCAAAGGATCCGCATTTTGAAATCTCTGGGGATCCTTAAGGTTATCTATGTTATCGGTAAAGGTTTTTCTCACGCACAACTCTACACATGCTCCGAGTCTTTTGGTAAGGTTGTATTTAATGCCAAAACCCATTGGAACAATAGGGGCCAGCGCATCGGCATCGTTGGTCTTGTTGTTGCTATTATCGAGCAAAGGCCTGTAAAGTCCTTTGAAAGGTACAAATGGATAGTCTTCCACCTGAGGCATCAGAACCAAAGTTCCTCTTCTGGGGGCTCTGGAATAAAACCCACCTACACCGAGAGACAAAAATGGAGTAAAACGATCTTTGGTGATACTTCCCATTCTATAATCCATGAAGTTAAACTCGAAAATAGCTTCAAATGATTGCATCGAACGGTCAAAATTGTAAGAATCATCCGACTTTTTCAAGTACAATTCGTAAGGAATTCCGTTGACATCAATTAAGCTTATCTTTGAATTTGGTTCGGCAAGATTTACGCCCGGAAATGTTCCGGAGGATTTCAGGGTACCTGATATCAGCTGTCCTCTTATTGACATCCTTTTGTTGAAATTCCATCTTCCAAGCACGCCATAAAGTGCAGTAACCTCCTTTTCGTATGAAACATTCTCCAAGTCACCCCAATAGACTGCTGCCCCGATACGAATACCAATATCTGCCGATTTTTGCGGGAGAGCCTGCAAAAAACAGAGAACAATGGAAAAGGTGATCAACAATCTCTTCATAAAATACACCTCGTTTTGATGGGTACAAAGGTAACACAAACACACGAAATAACGCTCCTTAAGCCTGGTAATAGATCAAAATACAGTCCTTTGGACGCTCATTAATTTCTTTTGTCGGCTCCCCAAAGCAATTTTTTGCGCAGCGTTTCATAAAATGACTGATTTTCAAATTTTAATACATTGATTATAAAGTCTGCCTTGCGGATTTTCCAGATTTTATCCGTCTCAAAAGGGGCCGAACGCGAATCAAGGGATGCCATGTATCTGCCTCCCCTTCCCTCGACCCACAATGTAACCTCTTCATGATCAGGTATTACAATTGGTCGAATGGCCAGATTATGAGGAGCGATGGGAGAAATGACAAAATTCGCAGCACCGGGAGTAAGGATTGGTCCTCCGACACTAAGAGAGTAGGCTGTGCTGCCGGTAGGTGTCGAAACGATGATGCCATCTGCCCAGTAGGTGTTCAGGATATCACCTCCCACTTCCACGTGCACAGTAATCATTTGAGTGGATTCTTGCTTATGTACTGTAAATTCGTTCAAGGCATAGGGGAAATTCGAAAACAAGCCTAACTCATTTTCAAGTTTCATCAAGGATCGGGGTTGCAGAATGAACTTCTTTGCATAAAGCTGTTCCATTGAAAATTCGAGTTCTGTTTGGGCAATATCCGCCAAAAAACCCAATCTGCCGCTGTTTATTCCTACCATTGGTATCCCTGAATCCCTCACAAAAGTGATAGCTTCCAGAAAAGTGCCATCCCCGCCAATGCTCAAAAAGAAATCAACTTCTGTTAGATCTTTCCCTGAAGAAAAAATATCGATTTTCCCGGGATCTATATCCGCTTCGTTCTTCAAAAATTCAACGAATGGAGCATACACGACAACTTCTGTCTGATGATGATGCAAGATCTCCAGCAGGCGCTTCATGCTGTCATAAAAAATCGGTCCGATAGTCCATCCAAAAATGGCGATTCTCATCCGGAATATTTTAAGTATTAATGTATCGCATAAATTGATCAAAACGGTCATCAATCAGGCCTTTGAGCGGCGTCTGATCCATAAATGTGGCCTTTATTTCGTAATTATAGCGGGTAAGCGTCTGTATTATCCCCGACAAGTCAACCTGATTAACCTTGATCGTCACATTGAGTTCTGTGGTTGATGCATTTGGTTTCCAGGTATAAAGACTTAATATCCTTGCATCATTTCCTTCGATGATCTGGGTAATTTGCGCCAAGGAATAATCGTTTTCGCACATGGCCAATTCGAGAATACCACCGGGTTCGTTTGGAGAAAAAAGCATGGTAAGTTGGTTGCTTAAATCATACCTTGAAATAGAACCAAGGTATACATGGTTTTCACCCAATACGGGAACAATGGATACCCCGCAACTGGAAGCTACCGCGGCAACCTCAAAAATATGCTGACCCGGATGAACATGCGGTTTTAGCAACTGATCAGAAACGAATGCTTCGAGAGGTGCATCAAAATCATGGGCATCAAAAATTTCCTTGTCAGATATGACACCAAGGTACTCCCGGTCGCTAACTATTGGAAGGTGCGAAACCCTAAAAACTTCCATGAGGGTCAGAACTTTGGAGGCAGTATCACCAAGGCTTACAGAAGGAATCGAATCAGAAATCAAGGCTTCAGCGATCATAACCAAAAGTAAGTTTGTTTTTGAATGCGAATCATTTCGTAAATTGCAAACCTAATTAATTGCGAGGAAAAATGACACGATTAAGCGTAAATATAAATAAAATAGCAACACTGCGAAACAGCAGGGGCGGCACAATGCCCAGCGTCACAGAGGCAGCCGTTCGCTGCCAGCTTTTTGGGGCGGAAGGAATCACTGTGCACCCCCGTCCTGACGAAAGGCACATACGTTATG
The DNA here is from genome assembly GCA_025358395.1 of Bacteroidia bacterium. The sequence goes on along the minus strand of JANYJT010000080.1, from coordinate 4,629 downwards.
CGGATACCCGTGAATTAAGGCCGTTGGTTACGACAGAGTTTAACATAGAAGGGTACCCTGATCCAAAGTTTATTGAATTGGTCCTGCAGGTACATCCGGAGCAGGTTACGCTGGTGCCTGATTCACCTGATGCGATCACTTCCAATGCCGGATGGGATACAATTAAAAATGCGGTATTCCTGAGAGAGATAGTGGCAAAATTTAATCTTGCCGGCATCCGGGTTTCCCTTTTTGTCGGAACGGATCCGCAAATGATTGAAGGTGCCGCAATCATTGGTGCTGACAGGGTCGAGCTTTACACCGAACCCTATGCCGCAGAATTTTCTGACAATCCGGGAAAGGCCATTCATCCATTCGTCCTTGCTGCACAAATAGCCGAGAAGAACGGGTTGGGCCTCAACGCGGGCCATGATCTTAGTTTGGAGAACCTTCGCTATTTCGATCAACATATTCCCAATTTACTGGAGGTCTCCATTGGGCATGCGCTGATTGCAGATGCGCTTTATCTGGGATTGGAAGAGACGATTAAGAGGTACAGGGAATGCCTAAAAAAGGATAAAGGATAAAGTCAAAAGGCTAAAGGGAGCCCCGGGTGTTGGGCTGGAGTTGAAATAATTTTGAGATATGCGAGATATGAGATGAGATATGAGACTTGTGACATAAGACTTGAGATATGAGACATGAGAATTAGGTTAATCCCATGACGATTGTGGCGTTCTTCACTTTATCCTTTATCCTTTTGACTTTATCCTTCAGCATTTATCCTTCAGCCTTTAAAATTTACAACAAGGAAATGAAACTACATTACCGAAAATATGGCGCAGGGCCGGTATTAATGATCCTCCATGGGTTGTATGGGTCTTCTGACAACTGGATTACCATTGCCAAACAGTTGCAGGAATGGTATACTGTCCTGTTGCCCGATCTCAGAAATCACGGGGCTTCGCCGCATACACCAACCCATACTTTTGCGGACATGACTGAAGATCTGGCTCAATTTTATGAGGATACCAATACCAAAGACGCTTTTTTGATTGGCCACAGCATGGGCGGAAAAGTAGCCATGCGTTTTGCAGCAGAACATCCCGAAAAGGTGAACCGGCTAATGATCATTGATATCGCACCGAAGAATTATCTGGCCGGAGACAGCAACTTCAAACACATCCGTCAGCACGAAATGATTCTGGAGCTGCTTCAAAACCCTGATCTCACAAAATTCCAATCGAGAAAAGAGCTGGATGATTATTTTAGTTCAAAAATCAAAGAGGAGACAGTGCGCCATTTTCTTCTGAAAAATATCCACAGAACGCACGCCGGGGTTTTCGAATGGAAGATCAACGCCAAAGTCCTGAGGGATTCATTTCGGGCCATCGTCAGTGAAATGGACGGGCAATGGTTTGAAGAGCGAATGCCCATCACGGCTTATCCGGTTACATTTGTCAGGGGATTAAATTCAGAATACATTGGCGATGAGGACTGGAAAGTGATCCGGAAGATTTATCCGGAAGCCAAACTGGTTAGTTTCGAAGGAGCCGGCCACTGGCTGCACGCGGAGCAACCGACCAGGCTGGTAGACACGATTAAGGCTAAAGGTTAAAGGTTAAAGTGAGCTCCAGGTGTTGGGCTAAAGTTGAACTAATATTAAGATATGTGACATGAGACTTAAGACATGAGACGTGAATGATGAGACGTGAAAGATGAGTGATGAATTTATCCAATCCCGATTGGAGCGTTCTTCACTTTAGCCTTTAGCCTTTAGCCTTCAATCTTTCACCCGGCTTAATTTGAGTGATTTCAGCATCCAGTTGGGAAGATGCTTTTTTGGATTTCGTTTGCGCAGATTGATGTACAATCCCAATTTCTTGAAAATTGGCAATTTATGGGTCTCAACGAACTCAATCAGGGTTCCATCAGGGTCTTCGATGTAAGAAAAGTGCCCTGCAGCTTCTCCCATATCGAAACTGTTGCCTTCGTGGTGGGCATAACTATCCACAGTAAAAGGAAAACCAAGTTTTTGACAGGCGGCATTTAAGGCTTCCATGCCATTGATATCGTAACAGAGGTGAATGAAGCCGAGGTCGCCCCAAAATCGTCCTTCATAAATTTTACGCGGCTCACGGTTTTGAACCTGTACAAGCTCGATTTCACTGTCACCCAAAAGCCTGCCAAACGCCCCTGTCCTTGGTGTGCTGTGTTTCAGCAACATTCTTCTGAAGTTGGCGTCTCCACCGTTCAGGTGAGATAAGTCAGAAAAGGTTCCCTCCTTATCGAATACAACCTGATCATAGCCCAGGATTTCAGCATAAAATTTCCTGGATTTTTCGATATCTGTCACACCGATCACGACGCCATATACCGAACCTGTCTTCTCTTTCAGGTTACCAAACCAGTTTTCCGAATCGATTATTTGAAAAATATTGTTGTATGGATCTGTGACAAAGAAAAAGCTGCGGCCATCCGGATCCGTATTTATCTCACTGATATTCAGATTTTCTTTGTAAAACCAGGCATGGATCTTTCGTGCATCTCTGGTTTTAATTTTGGCAGCGAAGATTCCCAAATCGCCCAGAGAAGGCTCAAAAAGCGGTGGTTGAGGTTCTCTGTCAGTGTATTGCCAGATCTCAAAACCACCTCCGCCATTCATATTAAGGGCCAAAACAGCATGACGGTTACGCGGCAATCCGCCGGTATATGGCAGCATCAAGGCAGCTGTTGCAGATTCTTCAAAAACCTTGATGTCCATTCCAAGGTATTTACGGTACCATTTCCATGATTCAGCAACATTTTTAACCCCAATACCAAGCTGTTGAATCCCGCTGACTACAATTCCTTCCATACTTTTGTAACATTAAATCATCCTAGCGGATTAATTCTCTGTGCTATCTGGTAAAAGAGCCATGGGAAATACCGTTTTAGATACGGCATAATTACATCTTTTTTTCCAATAATTACCTCTTTTCTGTTTCTGTTAACCGCTTTGACAATTTTTTTCGCACAAGTTGAAGCCTGGACTCCTTCTTCCTGACCCTTGTCCATCAACCCATGCTCATCCCCTGTCGCTGTCAGTGCATGAACAGAAATATTCGTTTTAACCATTCCCGGGCATACCATGGTAACCCGGATGTTGTCTTTGAAATGTTCAAGCCGCAATGTTTCAAAAAAACCATGAAGGGCATGTTTGGCTGCAGAGTAAGCCGAACGCTGCGGAAAACCGAACAAACCGGTGAGGCTGCTAATTACCACAATCTTGCCCCCACCGGTTTTTACCATGAAAGGCAGCATCCGTCGAGTCAGATCCGCATGCCCCCAGAAATCTACATCCATGATCTTCCGGGCTACCTCCATGGGCGTATCAATCAGGAGCGATCGCTGACTGATTCCGCCATTGTTAACCAATACATCCAGCCTTGGAAAATCAGACTGAAAATCCGCTACCGCGGAAGCTACTTCATTCGGATGGGTGAGGTCAAATACAAGAATTCTAACTATTGCGCCTTTCTTTCTGCATTTTTCAGCAACTAATTCCAGTTGATTTAAGTTGCGACCGGAAAGAACCAAATGGACATCATGAGCTGCCCATCGCAGAGCCAGAGCCTCACCAATACCGGAGGATGCTCCTGTAATCCAGATTATTTTTGATTGTATCATTCAGATTATCAGTATTATATTTTAAATTGACAGATTTCAAATTGACGGATTCCAAATTATGTATTGAAAAATTCGTCCTTCCGGAGTTTTTGGGTTAAATTTAAGAGAAGGTCCGATACAATCCAAAAGTACATTCAAAATGGCAAATTCTTACCACCAAATGTATATTCAGACAGTCTTTGCAGTAAAATACCGCGATGCTGTTTTAGAGAAGTCATGGAGAGGTAAATTATTGCTCACAATTGGCGAGCTTATCAATGAGACGGGGTGTAAAACGTTGCTCGTAAATGGAGTTCAAGATCACATACATTGTCTGATTGGCTTAATTCCTTCTGTTTCTGTTTCAGATATGATGCAAAGCACGAAGTCAAGGTCGTCAAAGTGGATCAATGAAAGCGGGATTTTAATCCGGCGATTCAACCCGACCCACAACTCTCGCCCAGTACCCCCGGCCAACAAAACAAAAGTTCAATTGACCACCCTCTGCGACTGAAATGGAAATACCTCTGAAGGCACCCTTGCACCCTTCATTAATCTTGAAAATTCGGCTACTATCTCAGGATTCTGAGAAGCAACATTGGTAGTTTCACCAATGTCTGCGGCCAAATTGTATAACTCTGTGGTGGTTTTGGAAGCATCGAAAACCTGGTACCGGACCAGCTTCCAGTTCCCTTTTCTGAGTGCCTGCCGCCCGCCCATTTCGTGAAATTCCCAATACAAATATTCATGTTGTTTTTGATCTTTTTGCGCCAGTAAGGTTGGAAGGAAGGAGATTCCATCAATATTTGCAGGAGCTTGTGCACCTGCGATACCGGCAAAAGTAGGCATCACATCCCAAAATGCCGAAACATGATCCGACTTCGTACCGGCTGGTACCGTACCCGGCCACCTCACGATCATAGGCTCCCGGATGCCACCTTCGTACAAATCGCGCTTGTAGCCACGCAGCGGACCATTGCTGTCAAAATATTCAGGATCAGC
>JANYJT010000075.1 GCA_025358395.1 Bacteroidia bacterium | reverse complement strand
CTGCTCCGGTTCATAATGTTCGGCTATCCCGGATACGACAGTACGCTGATCGATGCCGGTGTTGATGGTTAATTTCAGAAGTTTCTTAGTCTTGGCTACCTTTTCGGCCGCAACAATGGTGCCGGTACGGATATCCATCTTGGCAAAGTCATCGTACTCGATATAGGGCTTGGCCGGTGTGACCGTTGCCTGTTCCAGCTCGTTCGATTTTTTAGTGGCCAGAAGCTTGTCTACCTGACGCTGGATGGCGTCGTCCTCGATCTTTTCGAAAAGCAGTTCCGGCGTATTGACGCGATGACCTGCCTGGAGCAGATTTTTTCTTCCCAGTTCATTCCACTGCAATTTCTCCAGATTCAGGAAAGAGCGAAGTTTATTCATGGTAAAAGGCAGGAAGGGCTCAAAGGCGATGGTGAGGTTGGCGGTGATCTGCAGACAAATATGCAGGATCGTTTTCACCCGCTCAGGATCGGTTTTGATCAAAATCCATGGCTCCATGTCGGCCAAGTATTTGTTGCCCAGGCGGGCCATTTCCATCGTCAGCCTCAACGCTTCACGGAAATGGAAAGTATCGAGCGCCTTTTCAATCTCTGTTTTTAACTGAACAAGAGTCGCCCGGGCCTCCTCATCACGGAGTTCAAGCTTCCCGGCTACGGGAACTATCCCATCATAATATTTGTTGGTAAGCACCAGCACGCGGTTGACAAAATTGCCCAAAATGGCCACCAGTTCGCTGTTGTTGCGCGCCTGAAAATCTTTCCAGGTGAAGTCGTTGTCCTTGGTTTCAGGCGCATTGGCCGTGAGGGTGTATTTCAGCACATCTTCCTTACCGGGAAACTCTTCCAGATACTCATGCAGCCAGACGGCCCAGTTGCGCGAGGTCGAAATTTTATCTCCTTCGAGGTTAAGAAACTCGTTGGCAGGAACATTGTCAGGCAGGATATAGGAACCTTCAGCCTTTAGAATGACAGGGAAAATGATGCAGTGGAACACGATGTTGTCCTTGCCGATAAAATGCAGAAGCCTTGTTTCAGGATCTTTCCAGTATTTTTTCCAGTCGGAGGTGAGCTCTTTGGTGGCCGAAATATATCCGATCGGCGCATCAAACCAGACGTAGAGCACCTTTCCTTCGCCACCGTCCACCGGCACTGGAATGCCCCAATCGAGATCCCTGGTCACGGCGCGGGGATTCAGTCCGCCGTCAATCCATGACTTGCACTGCCCGTAAACATTGGGTTTCCACTCTTTGTGACCCTCGAGGATCCACTCCTTCAGCCAGGGTTCGTACTGGTCGAGGGGTAAGTACCAGTGCTTGGTCTCCTTCATGACCGGGACATTGCCGCTAAGGGTTGATTTGGGGTTGATCAGGTCGGTAGCGTTCAGCGAAGTGCCGCAACTTTCGCACTGGTCGCCGTAGGCTTTATCGAAGTTACATTTGGGGCAGGTGCCGGTGATGTAACGGTCTGCCAAAAACTGACCAGCCTCCTCGTCAAAAAATTGTTCGGAGGTTTGTTCGACGAATCCGCCTTTATCGCAGATCGTTTTAAAAATTTCGGAGGCAGTTTCGTGATGCACTTTGGCACTGGTGCGGGAGTAAACATCGAAGGAGATTCCAAATTTTTCGAAGGAATCCCTGATCATTCCATGGTATTTGTCAACGATGGCCTGTGGGGTCGTTCCTTCCTTTTTTGCCTTGATGGTAATCGGAACGCCGTGCTCGTCGGAACCGCCAATGAACAGAACCTCCTCCCCTTTCAGCCGGAGGTAACGGGCAAAAATATCGGCAGGGACGTAAACACCTGCCAGATGACCAATATGGACAGGACCATTTGCATATGGCAGGGCGGAGGTGATCAGGGTTCTCTTGAAATTGCTCATTTTTTGGGATCTCTTTTATCTACACTACAAATAAGGTGCAAAGATAGGTAATCGAGTGCATTTAAGGAAAAGAAACAAAGGGAAGCAAATGAAAGAAAAATTTGTAAATTTGTTGAAACTCTTATATGAAATCTCGGATTTACATAGATACATCGGTTGTTGGAGGATATTTTGACGAAGAATTCAGTGAGCCAACCAAAAAATTGTTTGAAAGACTTGAAAATAAAGAAATCATTTTTGTTATTTCAGACCTACTAGAATTGGAGTTGATCGGTGCCCCTCAAAATGTAAGAGAACTATTGTATAACTTTTCAGCAGATAAGTTTGAACGTATTCATTTGACGGAGGATGCAATACAACTAGCTGATACTTATATCACAGAAAAAGTTATCGGAAAGACGAGCCTAGAAGATTGCAGACACATTGCACTTGCAACAATAAATAAGGTAGATGTCTTAGCAAGCTGGAATTTTAAACACATCGTAAATCTTGACCGGATTAAGGGGTATAATTCTGTCAATTATAGGTTTGGATACCCTATGATAGAAATAAGAAGTCCTAAAGATTTAGTGAATTATGGAGACTAAAATAGAAAAATCATTCGACGCAGTAAAAATGATGCGCGAAATTCGTGATAAAATTAGTAATGAAACACAAAATATGACTTTTGAAGAATTCAAAAAATATATTGAATCACGAATAAAATCCAGCGGGCTTAAACCAATTGGCCAATAATAATTTAGTCTTTACACCTGAAAATATCTTCTCGGATTCTTAAAATGTTAAAACCTTGTCACTGTCAATGACCCAATCAGCCAGGAAAGTCATGGTAGATTTGTTGGCTCCTTCGAAATAGGGCTGGTTTTTGTGGATGCCGCATCGCGCCATACAGGTGCCGCAAACTTCAACAGGGATTCCTTTGGCAATCAACTCCTTCAGTATTTCGGAAAGGTCCTTGTCATAACACTCAGTTGGTTTGCAGGCATCGCGGGCCAGGTCAACTGCATCATTCATCAGGAATATCCCAACTTCGATCCCCTTTTTATGCAAGGCATCGGCGAGCCGGAGCCCGTTCCAGGTCACGTCGGTTCCATCATAGGGTTGCCGGTTGAAAATTAGTACGACTCTTTTCATGAGTTAATAATTTATTTTTAGTTTAACAATGGTTACAACTGAATGCCTTGTTTTTGGCCTTTTCAAATGCCTCTTTCCCTTCGGAAATTGAGAAATAGATCAGTCCTGCGGATCCTGCAAGATCGGCATAGGCAAATCCGGTCAGTTCGTAAACAAGGCTTGAAGCAAGCAAAACCAATGACATGTAAATACAAACCTTGGTACAATTGGCATCAGCGACGATTGCTTCAGAGTCAAGCTGTTTTCCAATTTTCTTTTTAGCATTCAGCAGCCAGAGCATCACCAGAATTGAAAGAACAGCAATCACAACGCCCCAAAGTGTTGTTTCCGGCGCATGGTGGTTCACAAGGCTGATGACAATACCTGCCACAAGACCCAGTGCCAAAAGGTAGAAAGCTGTCCCGGTTATTTGAAGAGCCCTGGTTTCGAAAGTACTTTTGGAACTATCCGGATTTTGCCGGATACGCGAAATCATCACAGCAATGCCGGCACCAGACATCACCTCGATAAAACTGTCGACCCCAAACCCAAATAAGGTCAGTACCTCATCCTGATAACCCAAAAGCATGGAAATAATACCTTCCAGAACATTGTAGATAATCGTGAAAAGGCTTAACCAATAAGCAGTTTTGTATAACTTTTGTTCGCTAAGATCCATGATCCAAGGTAAGAAAATTTAAGTACATTCCGGGTGAAAATGAGAATTTGTTTGCTCAGGCATGATTTGGGCCATGAAGGGCGTTGGCACCGGAATGCATAGGGTAGTTTTTAACCATAACATTTGACGGGAAGTCCCTAGCCGGATCAGAAAGGAACGTTATATTTGTTTCTGGTAATTTTAAAAAGAGCATTAACCTTAACATCCAATCGCATGACAACTTTCGACAGTATTATTTTGGCCATCGTTGAAGGATTGACCGAATTCCTTCCTATCTCTAGCACCGGACACATGATCATGGCATCCAGTGTCATGAAAATCCCGGGTGAATTTGTCAATACTTTTGAAATCGCCATTCAGCTGGGAGCGATCATGGCCATTGTCATGCTTTATGCGAAAAGATTTCTGCAGAGCTTTACCATCTATTTAAAACTTGGAGTCGCATTCATTCCTACCGGGATTGTCGGATTTTTGGCCTACAAGACCATTAAAATGTACCTTTTTAATCCGTATGTCGTGGGATTCGCTCTGGTAATCGGGGGGATTATCCTGGTATTTATCGATAAAAAAGTAGTGGCTCAAAAGAGCAAAACCCTTGATCTGGATTCCATTTCCTACAGGAGATCCTTCCTCATCGGGCTGATTCAATGCATTTCGATGATACCAGGCGTATCCAGGGCAGCTGCCACCATTATCGGAGGTGTTTTCAATGGTCTGGACAAAAAACAAGCCATGGAATTCTCTTTCCTGCTGGCGGTTCCCACCATGTTTGCGGCCACCGGGTATGAACTGATCAAAACTCCCATTACTTTTACTTCTCACGAATACACCTTGCTGGGAATCGGCCTGGTTGTGGCTTTCATTTCTGCCTGGGCTGCGGTGAGGGTCTTTATCAAATTGGTCGAAAATTACGGGTTCAAATATTTCGGATACTACCGGATCATCATCGGATTGCTGTTTCTGTTGTTTATCCGGTTCTAAACATCAATATATTTTGAAAAAAATCATTTGTTTCAGCGCATTAATTGTACTAACTGTTCTTTTGGCGAATGGTCAGCCGCAAATCCCCTTTCGGGATACCAGCCTCCCTACAGACCAACGTGTGGCGGATTTACTTACCAGGATGACTTTAGAGGAAAAAGTAGCGCAAATGATGGACAAGACCCCGGCCATCGAACGCCTGGGAATCCCGGCATACAACTGGTGGAACGAAGCGCTGCATGGTGTCGCCAGGACCGGTCTGGCCACTGTTTTTCCTCAGGCCATCGCGCTGGCTGCTACTTTTGATGAACCCGCCATGCTGGAAACCTTTTCAACCATCAGCGATGAGGCCCGCGCAAAATACCATAACTACCAGAAAGACAAGATTTACGACCGTTACAAAGGACTCTCCTTCTGGACTCCCAACATCAACATCTTCCGCGATCCACGTTGGGGAAGAGGCATGGAGACCTATGGAGAGGATCCCTTCCTGACGGCAACGATGGGCGTCGCAGCCGTTAAAGGGCTACAAGGCGATGATCCGAAATATTTCAAGAGCATTGCCTGTGCCAAACACTTTGCGGTCCACAGCGGACCGGAATCCAACCGCCACAGTTTTAATGTAAAAGTCAGCGAACGTGACCTCTGGCAAACTTACCTGCCGGCATTCGAGGCACTTGTAAAGGTGGGCAATGTCCAGCAGGTCATGTGCGCCTACAACCGTTTTGAAGATAAACCCTGCTGTGGCAGTGATAAGCTTCTCGTCAACATATTGAGGAATGACTGGGGCTACAAGGGAATTGTCGTATCCGATTGCGGAGCCATTGATGATTTCTGGAAGAAAGACGCACGAACCCCGCGCCATGATACCCACCCGGATGCCCCGACCGCTTCAGCGGATGCTGTACTAAACGGAACCGATGTCGAATGCGGAAGCAGCTACAGGAGCCTGATAGATGCCGTCCGCACCGGAAAGATGAAGGAGAGCGACCTGAATGTTTCACTCGGCAGGTTGATGAAAGGCAGATTTATGCTGGGGATGTTCGACCCGGACGAGATGGTTAAATGGTCCAAGATTCCATTCAGCGTGGTCGATTGCCAGGCCAACAAAGATAAAGCGCTGAAAATGGCCAGGGAAAGTATGGTACTGCTGAAAAACAAAAACAACATACTGCCGCTAAGTAAAAATATTAAAACCATCGCGGTAGTGGGGCCGAATGCCAACGATTCAGTGATGTTATGGGCGAATTACAATGGTTTTCCATCCAAAACAACCACCATTTTGCAGGGAATCAGGAACAAACTTCCCAATGCGCAAATTATTTACGAAAAGGGATGCATGCATACCGGAAATGTCAGCATGGATACCATTGGCATGACGATTTCAAAAGTTAAAATGGCGGACATCATCGTTTTTGCAGGCGGAATCTCACCCAGACTTGAGGGTGAAGAGATGCGTGTGCAGGTCGAAGGTTTCAAGGGCGGTGACCGTACCAACATTGAGATCCCTAAAATTCAGCAAGAGATGGTTAAGGCGCTCAAAGCCACCGGAAAACCGGTAGTCTACGTGGTTTGCACCGGTAGCGCCCTGGCCCTCAAATGGGAAGAAGCCAATGTGGATGCCATCCTCAACGCCTGGTACGGCGGACAGGCAGCAGGTTCCGCGGTAGCAGATATTCTGTTCGGCGACTACAATCCGGCAGGCAGGTTGCCCGTTACTTTCTACAAAAGCATCGATCAACTTCCTGACTTTGAGGACTATTCCATGAAAGGGCGTACCTATCGCTACATGACCCGGAAACCCCTGTATCCTTTTGGCTTCGGACTGAGTTATACCACCTTTGCTTACAAATCAGCGAAACTGGCAAAATCCACCATCTGCAAGACTGACCATGCATTGCTTACAGTTGAGGTACAAAACACCGGGAAACGTGCAGGAGAGGAGGTCGTTCAGGTGTATGTAAGGAATCCGAACGATCCCACCGGACCAATAAAAGCCTTAAAAGGTTTTAAAAGGATCGCCTTAAATGCGGGAAAGTCCCAGAAAGTCAGCTTCGATCTGGCACCCGAAACTTTCAACTCATTCAACGACCAGACTCAAAAATCCGACGTGCTTCCTGGTAAGTATGAATTGCTGTATGGCAGCAGTTCCTCCGATAAATCCCTTCAAAAAATAACCCTTGAAATACAATAAATTACCATGAAGACGCTCTTTCTGATATTTCTTTTCTGCGCTTTCACAACCTATGCTCAAAAAGAGATCACACCGAACAAGGTAGTCCCGTCCCAAAAACAACTCGATTACCAATCCCTGGAAGTTGTTGGATTCATTCATTTCAACATGAATACCTTCACCGACAAGGAATGGGGATACGGAGATGAGTCGCCAACTTTGTTTGACCCCAAAAAACCGGATTGCGAACAATGGGTGAAAGCAGCCAAAGAGGGAGGATTCAAAGAGTTGATCCTTACCGCCAAGCACCACGATGGTTTCTGCCTGTGGCCAAGCGCCTACACGGAGCATTCGATCAAGAACAGTCCGTATAAAAACGGGAAAGGTGACATTGTGAAGGAATTTACGGAAGCTTGTGCCAAATATGGCATCAAAGCAGGACTTTATCTATCCCCCTGGGACAGGAATCACGCCGGCTACGGCACTCCCGCCTATCTCACCTATTACAAGAACCAGCTGCGCGAGCTACTGACCAATTACGGCAAGCTCACCGAGGTTTGGTTTGATGGGGCAAATGGTGGCGATGGATACTATGGCGGTGCGAAAGAGACCAGAAAAATCGATAAAAAAGGCTATTACCCCTGGGAAGAAATTCGTGAAATCGTCTACAAATTACAACCCGGCGCCTCAATCTTTTCCGATGCGGGCCCTGATATCCGGTGGATTGGCAACGAACGCGGCATCGCTGGCGAAACGTGTTGGAGCATGCTGGACAGAACCAAAGTTGCAGTTGGTGATGCCGATCAGGATTACCTCAACACTGGCGACCTTTTCGGCACCTCGTGGGTGATAGGTCAATGCGATGTCTCCATCCGGAAAGGTTGGTTTTTCCATTCCACCGACGACGAAACCGTGAAGACTCCATCCCGGCTGATCGATCTCTATTACCGTTCTGTTGGTCGCAACGCGGTCTTCCTGCTCAACCTGCCCCCTAACCGGGATGGCCTTTTTGCCGATAAGGATGTGGCTTCACTGAAGAAATTCAAGGAAATACTGGACAAGACCTTCAAGGAAAATATGGTTGCCAACGCGAAAGTGACAGCTTCAAATCAGTATGCAGTTGATGCAAAATTCAGGCCGGCGAACATAACTGACAACGATGTAAATAGTTACTGGGCAGCTGCAAAAGACAAGAGGCAGGCAACTCTGGAAATGGCGATCGACAGCACCAAAAAATTTGACCGGATCTTGCTGCAGGAACCGATTCGTTTCGGACAAAGGATTTGCTCCTTCGATATTCAGGTTCTTCGTCCGGGTGGATGGCAGACCATTGCCAGCGGCACCAGCATAGGATACAAGAGACTTCTGAGAATTACCCCAATTGCCGGAAGTAAACTCAGAATCAACATCCGGGATGCAAACAACACTCCTGCCCTCTCGAATTTTGGATTGTTTAAAGCGAGTAGTGGAGATACCATCTTATAATTGTTCTCAAAATTAACCATACAGAAGACACAAAAAATTGAATATTCACTTATGAACAAGAAAATTATCTTTAGCCTCATAGTGGTATTCCGTGGGATCCTTTCCTTTTCCCAGACTCCACTTCTAAAATTTGAGCCGGTGAGTTTTTCAAAAGTGATTATCACGGATAATTTTTGGAAACCCAAGATGACTCTGGTGGCAACAAAGACATTAAATGCCTGTATTTATCAGACAGAAACGGCCACTCCGCGAATAAAAAACTTCATCAATGTAGCCAAAAACAACGGCCAGAAACATCAGGGAATATTTTTTGACGACAGTGATGTGTACAAAGCGCTGGAGGCAATGGCTTATTCGTTGAAGAACAATCCCAATCCGGAACTTGAAAAGAAAGCCGACGAATGGATAGACATCATCGCTTCGGCTCAGCAACCGGATGGCTACCTGAATACTTACTTTACCCTCGAAAAGGACCAGAAAAGATGGTCCGACATGGATAAACACGAAGACTATTGCGCAGGGCACCTGATCGAAGCTGCCATAGCTTATTACAACACAACGGGAAAACGCAAGTTTCTGGAGGTGGCCATCCGTTTGGCCAATCACATTGATTCAACATTCCGTCTCCAAAACCGGCATTGGATTTCCGGTCACGAGGAAATTGAGATCGCCCTGGTAAAGCTTTACAAAATCACCGGGAATAAAAAATATCTTGATCTTGCCGACTGGTATTTGCAGCAAAGGGGACATGGCTATTATTCCGGCGATCCTGCCACACAGGATTATTACCAGGATAAACTGCCATTGAAAGAGCAGACGCAGATTACCGGGCATGCCGTGCGGGCCATGTATTTGTATACCGGAGCCGCCGATGTGGGAGCTACTAAAAATGATACGGCTTACATGAAAGCCATGAAACTGGTATGGGAAGATGTTGTACACCGTAACATGTACATTACCGGTGGGATCGGGTCTTCCGGTAAAAACGAGGGATTCACGATAGACTTTGATCTGCCGAACGAACAAGCCTACTGTGAAACATGCGCTTCGGTAGGCATGATTTTTTGGAATCAAAGAATGAATACCCTTACCGGTGAAGCAAAATATACCGATGTTCTTGAAAGGAGTCTTTACAATGGCGCACTCAGCGGATTAAGCCTCAGCGGAGATCGCTTCTTTTATGGCAATCCTTTGGCATCGGCCGGAAATCATAAAAGAAGTGAGTGGTTCGGATGTGCCTGTTGCCCATCCAATATTTCCCGCTTGATATCCTCGGTGGGCGATTATGTTTATGCAAAAAACGAAACAGGTATCTGGGTAAATCTTTTTGTGGGAAGCAACACGAAAATTCTCCTTGGAAAAAATGAAGTCGCCCTTAAAATGGAGACCAATTATCCCCTCGACGGACAAGTGAAGATCGTCATTACGCCTGCGAGACCCGGCTCCTTTCAATTGCACATCCGCAAACCGGGGTGGTGCTCAGGATCCGCAGTACCCGGAGGATTATACAGTTTTGACGCAACCAACTCAGCGCCGTCTGAGATAAAAATAGCTGTGAATGGCAAGCCAATTATCGCCACTGAAGAAAAGGGATATTTTATCATCAACAGAACATGGAAAAAAGGTGATGTGGTAGAATACGCCATGAGCATGGAAACCAAAAGAGTGGTTGCCCGAAACGAAGTTCTGTCCGACAAAGGAAGAGTCGCCCTGCAACGCGGACCATTGGTTTATTGTGTCGAGGGCGCCGATAACAACGGGAAAGCCTGGGACTTAATTTTCCCGGTCAATGCGGCCATCCTCGAAAAGCCTTACTTAATTTTAGATGAAAAAGTTGTCGCATTAACAGCAAAGGTGCCCGTATTCACCATTGGCTCTGATGGCTTAAGTGCACAGACCGTTAACAGGGAAATCATCGCTATCCCCTATTATGCATGGTGTAACAGGGGAAGTAACCAAATGCAGGTTTGGCTGCCAACAAAAATAACAGATGTCAAAGCGAATTAATTTGAAATTCAGAAAATTCAAATGGAAGCACCTGTTCGTAATGATAGGGATGGTCATCATGGTAACAGTTGTCATTGACCTGATTCGAATTTCCTCCTGTAAACCATTGCCACAACGACCAGAAAAGAACATTAGAACCCAGCAAAATCAAGTTTACTACGATTTGGCAAATGGTATGACCAACATCGACTGGAGCCGTTTGGACGGAACCCTCGAATACATCGATGGCCAGTACGATTGTTCCGATTTCGACCTGGTAAACCTGATCCGGATTGTGTACGAATTTGGCGATAGAATACCCGAAACCTCCAGAGCTAAAATCGATAGAACCCTGCTGAATTTCAGGTACTGGTGGGATGAACCCGGCGAAAATTCGATGTGTTACTGGAGTGAAAATCACCAGATTCTGTTCGCTTCGGCTGAATACCTCGCCGGACAAAAATATCCGGAAACGGTCTTTCCTAAAAGCGGTCTCACCGGAAAACAACACATGGACAAAGCCCGGAAAAGAGTTCTGGACTGGATGGAAATGCGCTGGAAATACGGCTTCACCGAATTCTATTCAAACGTCTATTACATTGAGGATATCGGCGGAATGATCAACCTGATAGACCTGGCAGGTGATGAGGAGGTCCCGAAGAAAATGCAGATCATCATGGACCTTTTGCTCTATGATGTGGCCGCTCAAAATACGAAGAACATGTTCATTTCCGTCAGTGGAAGGGCTTATGAAGGAAACCGGAAAGGGGGTCCTGGGTCTACCCTTGGCGGACTGACCAACTATTTCTGGGGCAATGGCGAAAAGTTAGGTCCGGGGTTGATGTATGGATTTGTGACAAGCAAAAAGTATTCGCTTCCTCCGGTAATTCGTGAAATTGCCAGGGATACCGGCAATGTGGTTATCAGGCAAAGCAACGGACTTGATATTTCAGAACTGAAAAAGGAGGGATATTACGGAACAGACAACAGAAGCATGATGATGCAATGGGGGATGGAGGCATTTTCAAATGATGAAGTGATCAGGAATACCCTTTCGCATGTCAGAACGAACAACATGTTCTCGAACAGTTTCCTGACCGATCTCAAAATGTTGAATTTTACGCTGCTCAGGTGGCTGCACCTTGAACCACTGCTGATTCGAATGGTAGATCCCCAAAGCAATGGAGTCGCCATTCAGAAGGGAAATACCTACACTTATAAAACCAGAAATTACTCCCTCTATTCTGTCCAAAATCACCACCCCGGAACCTATGGCGATCAGCAGCACGTAGCCGGGATGAACGTTGGCAACAATTTCAGCATTTTCCACTCCCATCCGGCATTGGAAAAGAATATCAACAAGGAATCACCCGGCTATTGGGTTGGATACGGCCACATGCCGCATGTGGCACAGGATGGCAACGTTAGTCTGGCCATTTATAACATCCCGGCTAAAAAAGGATTAATGGAAAAGGCCCTGCTCGATTTTACCCACGCGTACTTTCCAAAGGAGCAATTCGACAGCACCGTCGTGTACGGCAACTATGCCATGGGAAAAAAGGGCGACACTTTTTGTGCCTTTATCGGCGCCAATCCATTGAAATTCAGGGATAATTCGACGGATGACCTGATTCAGAAAGGCAAGCAAATTTTTTGGATCACCGAAGCGGGCTCAAAGGAAGAGGACGGTTCGTTTGGTGAATTTTGCAACAGAATCCAAAAAAATGTACTGACTTTCCATCCAAAAAATCTTGAATTGAATTATCTGTCAAATGGCAGAAATTTCAAACTCAACTTTGGCGCAGATTTTTTTGTCGACGGAAAGCTCATCAAGACAGACTATGCGCGGTACGACTCGCCCTGGTGCAAAGCCGAAAAGAAAGCGGAAACGATCACGTTTTCATACAATGGGAAGTCGTTGTTTCTTGATTATAATAAGTTGAAAAGGGAATTTAACTAAACAGCGATTCTGCGACCGGAAAATTTATGCAAAAAATATGGCCATGAAAATTAAACCAACCCTTCGAATAGTTGTGTTTATACTAATCTCTGTTGTTTCAATTTCAGTTGATGCCCAGCCTCAACAGAAATTGAAAGTTCAGCTTAAAGTCCAGCCTTCCGAAGTCGGAAAAAAGCTTGTCAATTATATCACAAACCAGCGATTTGGCTGGCGTTACCAGAAAGTTTGCACTTATTATGGAAGCCTGATCTTCGCCGAATCCATTCACGACCCAAAAATCAGTGAGACCATCAGGCACGGCTACACACCGTTTTACAAAGGATCGCGCAAAAACCACATCGGTCATGTCGATTACAACGTGTTCGGCATTTGGCCTCTCGAAATGTACCGCCAAACCGGCGATAAAAAATACCTCGAAAAAGGAAAACTCCTTGCCGATGATGAATACAAAACCGCCCGGCCCGATGGACTTTCAACCTATACCCGTTTTTGGGTCGACGATATGTACATGGTGGGATCGCTTCAGATTCAGGCTTATAAATCCTTGAAAGACACACTTTACCTGAACCGGGCCGCCCGACAATTGGTGACTTATTGCGAAAAACTACAGCGGCCCAACGGACTGTTTTACCACCGCGAGGATGCTCCGTTTTACTGGGGACGAGGCAATGGATGGGCGGCCGCGGCCATGGCTGAAGTTTTGCCGGAGCTTCCTGAGGACAACAAATATTACAAGCCGCTGATGAAAGCCTACCGTGAAATGATGAGCGCGCTCCTTGGATTTCAGGGACAAGACGGCATGTGGCACCAACTGTTGGATGAACCCTCCAGCTTTGCCGAATCATCCTGTACAGGAATGTTTCTGTTCGCCATGGCAACAGGCCTCGACAATGGCTGGCTACCTTGGAACCAATACGCCGGTCCGGTGCAAAAAAGTTGGGAGGCACTTGCCGGATATGTCAATGAGAAAGGAGCCGTCAAAGATGTTTGCGTCGGGACCAACGCCAAAAACAAGAAGAAACATTACCTCACCCGCCCCCGGCGCACCGGGAATTTTCATGGTCAGGCTGCCGTTCTATGGGCCGCCACGGCCATGGCCCAACTTCAGGAATAAATAAAAATTAAACGAGCATCCGGTAATTAAACAATAAATTTTAATCAACAACCTCAATGAAGAACCTGAATATAGACGGTATTAATTATTTATATTCGTTGCTCTTAAATATCTATCAATTACACTTTCAATGCTAAAAATTACCTTATTCGTCGTGATTAATCTACTGACAATTTCATTATTCTCCCAAGAAAATCCTGCAAAAATTGATACCTTGAGAAAGGATGCCCTCACTGTTTTTATGGAAGCCAGCGATTACATCCGGAAAGAAATCCCTTATGTTAATTATGTACGAGACATCAAAGATGCCGGTGTTTACATTATATCTACTTACCAAAATACTGGTTCCGGAGGAAGTAAGCGAACCTATTTTCTTGTTGGGCAGTTGGAGAATACCGGCATGAAGGATACCCTCTCTTTCGATACCTCCCCGGATGAAACACAGGATGAAATAAGGGTAAAAGAGGTGAGAACATTAAAAATGGGCTTGATGCGCTACGTGGCAAAAACACCCCTGTCGAAATACATGAATATCAGTTTTAGTGAACCATTGTCCGAAAGTGTCTCCTCTGATAAGTGGAACAGCTGGGTATACCGCACCTCTTTTAATGGGTGGTTCGATGGTCAGCAGACCTACAAATCAACAAACCTGAATGGAAATATTTCGGCATCCAGGGTAACCGCCGACTGGAAAATCAACCTCACCGGAAGATACAATTACGGGAAAGAAAAATTTGATGTTGGCGATGAGATCATCACAAGCAACAACAATTCCAAATCGCTGAATGCGCTTGTTGTACGAAGCATTTCGGATCACTGGTCGTATGGCGGATCAGTCTATTTGGGATCTTCAAGTTATAGCAATTACCGATTTTCCGGATCATTCCTGCCGGGAATTGAGTACGATTTATTTCCCTATTCCCAATCGACCAGAAAACAGTTAAGGATATTGTATTCTGCTGGTTATAAATTCGCCAATTACATGGATACAACCATATACAACGTGACGAAAGAGGGCCATCCGATGCAATCAATGAATTTGGCTTATGCAGTGGTGCAAAAGTGGGGTTCCGTCAACCTCAGCCTTAACTACAGCAATTATTTGCACGACTGGTCGAAGAATAATCTTTCACTCAACGGCTGGCTGGATTTTAGAATTACGAAAGGATTGTCTGTCAATTTGGGAGGTGGCGCATCACTCATTCATGATCAGCTGGGTTTGGTCAAAGGGGGAGCCACAACCGAGGAGGTTCTTCTTCGCAGGAAAGAGCTTGCCACGCAGTTTCAATATTTTACAAGTTTTGGTTTTACCTACACTTTTGGTTCAATCTATAACAATGTCGTCAACCCACGTTTTGGTAACAGCGGAGGCGGTGGCATGACCATCATGATGAGCAATTAACATTTAATCCGGATTCAATATTCCTTTCATACAATACTAAAATAAGAACATTGACCATTTTAAAAACAGCGGCCTTAATCCTTATCTCAGCCTTTTCGGTATGTGCTCAAAAAAATCGGACTCCTGTCGACCTGGTCTACCCGCAGCTCGACAGCGAAAACTCCCGCTGGATCTTCTTCTCATCGGCCAGTCGCCCATTCGGAATGGTCAACCTATTCCCGGATAACAGGACAAACGGCGACTGGGGCAGTGGCTATCGTTACGAAATCGACACCATCAAGGGATTCAGCCACATCCATGAGTGGCAGCTATCCGGCTTGTCCGTGATGCCTGTCACCGTGACGACAGAAAACAAGTCCACCCTATATACCGATTTCTCTTCAAAATTTTCCCATGCCACCGAAACTGTCAAGCCTGGCTATCACTCCGTTTTTCTCGACAGGTTTAAGGTAAAGGCAGAAATGACAGCCACCTCGAGGGTCGGATTTCACCGTTATCTTTTTCCGGAACAATCGAAGGCCGCTATCCTGATCAACCTCAACGGCGAACTGGGACCTTGTATAATCAAAAACGGAATGCTGCGAAAAACCGATCCGCGATCATTACAAGGAAGCCTGGTCAATGCGCCAACCCGACGCAGACCGAAAGATTTCAATGTGTACTTCCAGATTCAATTCGACAAGGATATCTCTTCCATCGAAAAAGACAGGAAAACCGGCAACTACCTGATCCTTTTCGATCTTCCGGCCAAATCGGAATTGCTGATGAAAGCAGCCATTTCCTACACATCGGAAGAGAATGCCGGAATCAATCTTCAAGCAGAGTTGCCAAACTGGGACTTCGACAGGACCGTCAAAGAATCATTGGAAGAGTGGAACAGTATGCTTTCCAGAATCAAAATTCAGGGAGGAACCCTGCAACAACAACGGCGTTTCTACACCGATCTTTACCACTCGATCCTCGGCCGCCGGACCATCAGCGATGCAAACGGAGCCTATCCGGACAATACCGGCAGTAAATTCCAGGTAAAGCAAATCCCTTTGGACAAAGCCGGAAAGCCGCTCTTTAACCAGTACAATTTTGACGCTTTCTGGGGAGCCCAATGGACGCTCAACACCTTGTGGTGCCTCGTCTATCCTGAAATCGCCGAAGAGTTTGTCCGCTCGATGATGCAGTATTACAAGGACGGCGGACTCATTCCGCGCGGTCCGGCGGGAGGCAACTATACATACGTCATGGTAGGTGCTTCAACCACCCCATTCGTTGTCAGTACCTTCCAGAAAGGGATCGTCAAGGACAATCCGGAAGAGATTTACCAGGCCCTGAAGAAAAACCACATGCCGGGCGGAATCATGGAAAAAGCGGGTTACGAACATGCCACATCAGTTGGGGGCGGACTCAAATACTACATCGAAAAGGGCTACGTCCCTTTTCCGTTGCCGGAACGCAGCAATGGATTTCACTTGGCCGGTGCCGGGATGACCCTCGAATACGGCTACCAGGATTGGACGCTGGCGCAGTTAGCCAAAGCCCTAAGCCACAATGAAGATTACGACTATTTCATCAAACGATCACAAAACTACCGGAATCTGTACGATCCCGAAACAGGCTGGATTCGTCCAAAAAATGTGGAGGGCAAATGGCTCACGCCTTTCGATCCTTACGCGGTCAATCAGGGATTCGTTGAGTCCAACAGTGCTCAGGCCACCTGGTTTGTGCCGCAGGATCTCCCCGGACTGGCCAAATTGATGGGTGGCAACGACGCTGCCATCGCAAAACTGGAGGCCTCATTTACCGAAGCGAAAAAATTGGGATTTACCTCCGGCACCTCCCACAGCAAGGAGCTTCATCCCGAATACAGCCGAATCCCGATTAATTACGGCAACGAACCCTCCATCCAGACTGCCTTTGTTTTCCACCTTCTGGGGAAACCGGAGCTGACACAATACTGGTCGCGCGAGGTGGTTAACGCGGCTTTCAGCGGACTCTCACCTTCAACTGGCTACAATGGCGATGAGGATCAGGGCTTAATGGGAACCCTGGCAGTTTTGTACAAAATAGGGCTTTTCCAGATGAATGGCGGCACAGAGGCCAATCCTGAGTACCAGATTGGCAGTCCGATTTTTGATCAGATAACCCTGCAACTCAATCCGAAGTACTATCCTGGTAAGTCACTAACCATCAAGACTATTGGAAACAGCGATAAAAACCGGTACATCCTGTCGGCAGAATTCAATGGGAAAAGACTCGCTGACCCAAATTTGAAGCATCAGGATCTGGTGAAAGGCGGAATAATCACTTTAAAAATGGGTGCTCAAACAAAATAAGAAGCTAATCCGATAAAAAATTGGAATGATGCGCAAACAGGAATTGAAAAGTAGTGAGGAAAAGGCCAAATTAGATCGGGAGGATAGTCGCCGGAGTTTTATCAAGAAATCCTGTGCGACAGCAGTAGCAATTTCTGCTGCAGACTTCCTGGTAAGTGCTGCAAATGATCCCTTCAGCAACAAAAGTATAAACGCTGAAATTCCCTGGTACCGCCGTGTGACGCGCTGGGGGCAGACCAATATTACCGAAAAGGATCCGGCCAATTATGACATCGCCTGGTGGAGGAAGTATTGGAAAAGAACGAATATTCAGGGAATTATTGTCAATGCAGGAGGCATCGTGGCCTATTATCCCAGCAAAGTTCCGCTTCATCGCCAGGCACAATATCTCGGCGGCAGAGACCTTTTCGGAAGTCTGCGTAAAGCTGCCCGGGAGGAAGGTATCGTTGTTTTCGCGCGCATGGACTCCAACCGGGCACATGAAGAGTTCTACAAAGCCCACCCCGATTGGTTTGCCATTGATGCCAACGGCAAACCGTATAAATCCGGAGATCTTTACATAACCTGTATCAATAGCCCTTATTACAACGAGCATATTCCAGCCATTTTGCGCGAGATCATTGAGTTGTACCATCCTGAAGGTTTTACCGACAACAGCTGGAGCGGACTGGGGCGCGATTCCATTTGCTATTGTGAGAATTGCAAAAAGAGCTTTCGTCATCGGAGCGGAAAGGAGATTCCGCTAAAAGCAAACTGGAGTGACCCTGCCTACCGGGAATGGATCCGCTGGAATTATGATCGCCGACTCGAAATTTGGGACCTCAACAACCGGACAACCCGCGCTGCCGGCGGTCCGGACTGCATCTGGTCGGGGATGAACAGTGGCTCCGTCAGCGGACAAAGCAAAAGCTTTCGCGACTACAAGGAGATCTGCAAAAGGGCTGATATCATTATGCTTGACAGCCAGGCTCGCAATGACGCGGATGGTTTTCAGCAAAACGGCAACATAGGAAAACTAATCCACGGATTGTTAGGCTGGGACAAGCTCATCCCCGAAAGCATGGCGATGTACCAGGCGGGAAGACCGACCTTCAGGCTCTCTGCAAAGCCAACTTCCGAAGCACAAATGTGGATGATCGACGGGATAGCCGGCGGCATCCAGCCCTGGTGGCACCACGTGGGTGCTTACCACGAAGACCGCCGGATGTACCACACGGCCGCACCGATTTTCAGCTGGCACAAAGCCAATGAGGAATTTCTGATCAACCGGCAACCCTTGGCCACAGTCGGGGTCGTCTGGTCGCAACAAAATATGGATTTCTACGGTCGTGACGCGACGGAGCAGCTGGTAGAGCTTCCCTGGCGTGGTATGACACAGGCTCTGCTGCGGGCGAGAATACCCTTTCTTCCGGTTCATGCCGACCATATCGACCGCGATGCCGGTCAGTTTTCGCTGCTGGTATTGCCAAACTTTGGGTCGATGACCGATAATCAGATTGCCAGCATCCGCCGTTTCGTTAAAAATGGGGGAAGCCTGGTGGCGACAGGCGAAACAAGTTTATTCGACCAATGGGGCGATCCGCGATCCGACTATGCCCTTGGCGATCTTTTCGGCGCCCATGTTACCGAACCAAACAAGATTTTGACAGATGAAGGCCGCATCAAAAGGGCCGGCGATACTTTGCACACCTACCTCCGGCTCTCGCCTGAGTTACGTAGCCGGGTTGACGGTCCGATCAATGGAACCGAACCATCGGTCAACAGCGAACGATCTATTGTCCTTCGTGGCTTTGAGGAGACCGACATTTTGCCTTTCGGCGGAATGCTCGACCCAATCAGGACCGACTCCGGAGCAGAAGTGTTGATGACTTTCATTCCCGCTTTTCCGGTCTATCCGCCCGAAACGGCCTGGATGCGGACCCCAAAAACCGATATCCCAGGACTGATCCTGCGAACAACACCGGATGGAGGACGAATTGCTTTCAGTCCGGCCGATATTGACCGTCAGTTTGGTCGATACAATCTCCCCGACCACGGGAACCTGCTGACCAACATCCTCCGCTGGGCGTCGAAAGATAATATTCCTTTGAAAGTGGAGGGCAAAGGATTGCTGGATTGTCAGTTATACCGCCAGGCCGGCCGGTTGATCATGCATATCGTTAACCTCACAAGCGCCGGCACCTGGCGCCAACCTGTCGATGAACCAATCCCGGTAGGTCCATTAAAAGTCAGTATCAGGATGCCATCCGACGTGAAGGGAAACAAGCTTAAATTATTGGTCTCCAACCAGAATCTGGTTGCAACGGTCGCTGACGGTTGGTGCCAGTTCGAAATCAGTTCCATTTTGGATCATGAAGTTATCCTGCTAACAAGCTAAAAGCTAATAGCTAATAGCTTTTTCACAAATTAACCCACAAACGCACCCATTCAAACTCCCTATGCAAACCAATCGACGCAAATTCCTCGGAGCTGCCCTGACCGGTGGTCTGGCAGCCACATTGCCAATCTACTCGTATGGCAAAGATCCTTCAAATCCGGCAGTAGGTGCCATCAACCCCAATTATGCAAAACTCGATGATATTCTCAGGCAACCAGTATTCAAAAGGGAGCTTTTCCCCAATCCGGTTATCATTGATACAGTCGAACTGTTGCGTTTCAAAGAGAGCTTTTTATGCCGGGTAAGATCGAAAGATGGAGCCGAAGGATATTCTGTTGGCCACAGCGGACAGCTCCGGTCGCAGTATCCGATCTTCACCAATTTGGTTCAGCCGTTTTTCATCAACAAAGATGCGCGGGACCTGGATCTGATACTTGAACGGGTTTATGTATACAAACTCAATTTCCGGCTGAACGGAATGGCTCTTGGCGTACCGCTGGCCACGATCGAGTTTGCCATTCTGGATATGATGGGTCGCATTGCCGGAAAGTCTATGGGCCAGCTGATTGGCGATATTCACAACCCGAAAGTCTCCGTTTATCAGGCCACCGAATACCGCGAGAAATCGGTTGCTGAGTCGATGGAATTGATTACCGGAGATGTGGAGGAATACAAAGCCAAAGCCCTCAAGATCAAAGTTGGCGGACTCATGTTTGGAACCGAAAACCTGCATGCGGTAGGTCCGGTTGGCAGAACGGAGGAGATCGTCCCGTTGGTACGCAAAACATTCGGCGATAAAATGACGCTGTATGCCGATTCAAACGGCTTCTATTCGGTGGACGAAGCGATCCGCGTTGGCCGGTTACTGGAAGAGTACCGCTTTGAATTTTTCGAGGAGCCGGTTCCGTTCGACTGGTATGAAGAGACCAAACAGGTGGCCGATGCGCTCAAAATCCCTGTCGCCGGCGGCGAACAGGAATATAGTCTGCATGGGTTCCGGTGGCTGATTGCCAACGACGGACTTCAAATCGTTCAGCCCGATTTTTACTATTTCGGCGGAATGATCCGTTCGAGAAAAGTCGCGCTTATGGCCAATGCCATGGGAAAAAAATGTACCCCGCACATGACCGGCGGCGGACTTGGTTTCCTCTACATGATCCATTTTGTCTCCGCTCTTCCCAATGCCCTGCCCTACCACGAGTTCAAGGGACTCAAAACGGAGGTGGCGTATGAATGCAAAACGTCACCCCTGTTGGTGGAGAACGGAATGATACAGGTTCCTACCGGTCCGGGCTCAGGTGTGATAATCGACCCTGAATTTATCGCGAAACATCAGGTAGTAAAATAGTCGTATAGTAAAAATTTTGCACTGAGTTAGAATAATCAATTTAAATTATATTTCTGAAAATGAACAACATCAAAGCACTTCTTTTGGGATTAACCCAGATAGCCGGCCTTTCGGCAATTGCTCAAAAGCCCAACATTATCTACATTTTGTCTGATGACCTGGGTTACGGAGACATCACCTGCAACAATCCACAGAGTAAAATAAACACCCCCAACATCGACAGGTTGGCTGCCGCCGGTGTTCGTTTTACGGATGCGCACTCGACTTCGGGTGTCTGTTCTCCAACAAGATATAGCATCCTTACCGGACGCTACTGCTGGCGGACAGAGATGAAATCGGGCGTATTGCGTGGTTATGGAAGACCCCTGATCGAACCGGACAGGCCAACTGTCGCGACGCTTCTGAAAGATCAGGGATATACCACCGCTGCCATCGGCAAATGGCATCTGGGCCTCAACTGGATATTGAAAGCAGGTCACGAAAATGATCCGGCACATCCGGATGAGAAAAATAAGACCGGCAATGCCATCATCGATATGGATCCGGAATCGATCGATGTCTCGCAACCACCCTCTGATGGACCTGCCACACATGGGTTTGACTATTCATTCATTCTCCCTGCTTCGTTGGATATGCCCCCATATTGCTATCTTCGAAACGACACCCTGACCAAACCCCTGACCGGGATTACTGAGGGCAAAAAGCTTGACTCAGGTGCTACAGGTTCATTCTGGCGACCCGGACTGATGGCGCAGGATTTTGATTTCAATAAGGTTCTGCCAACCTTTATCAAGGAAGCCACCAACTATATCACCAGCAGGTCAAAAGGAGGAAAACCGTATTTCCTTTATCTTGCGTTGACGGCTCCCCACACACCCTGGCTTCCTGCAGCTGAATTGCTGGGGAAAACCGGAGCTGGTGAATACGGCGACTTCGTTTACATGGTCGACTTAATGGTGGGAAAAATCCTGAAAAGCATCGAAGTGAGCGGACAAGCAAAAAACACCATCGTCATATTCACCAGCGACAACGGTCCCTACTGGCGCCCAAATCAAATTGAACAGTTCGGACACAAAGCAGCCGGACCCTTCCGGGGAATGAAAGGTGATACCTGGGAAGCCGGTCACCGCATACCGTTTATCGTCCGATGGCCCGGGAAAGTTGCTCCGGGAGCAATAAGCCATGCCACTACAACCTTGGCAAATCTTATGGCAACTGTTGCGGATATCACAACCGCTGGCGCCTCAAAAGCCATTGGCGAAGACAGCTACAGCATTTTGCCGGTCCTTCTTGGTAAAACACAAGCCGTACCCGACCAGGAAGCCGTTATTCACCACTCCTCACGAGGTCTTTTTGCCATACGCAAGGGCGACTGGAAACTGATAGAAGGTAAGGGATCAGGCGGGTTCAGTACACCTTTTGATGAAAAATCCATTCAAAGCGACGTACCCGGACAGCTCTACAATCTGAGGACTGACACTGCCGAGACAATCAATCTCTATGCAAAAGAAAAGACAAAAGTTGCCGAGTTAACATCCTTACTTGAAAAAATTAAAAAAGGGCAACATTGATAGTTTTAAAATATTTATTGTAAAAAAAGAAGCTGCCTTTTCAGACAGCCTCCACTTTTTTTACAATAAATATCTTCAAACTATCAGTTAAACAGATATTTGATTCCAAACATCATTTGCCATCTTGAACTAATACCTGTTGAATTTTGGTATGGTTGAGTAAATGGAGTTGTTCCGGTTTGGAATGGAAGTGAGAATGAAGGAGTTTTTCCATCGGCAGATATACCTTCATATTTTAATATGTTTGTCGCAGTAGGAATCTTGACCACACCCCAATCTCTGTTAATGAAGTTTCCGGCATTAATCATGTCCAATGAAAACTTAATGGTGTGGGATTCTTTACCAACTTTAAGTTTTACATCTTGTGTAATATTCAAATCTAATTTACTGTAGTAAGGTAATACAGCCGCATTTCTTTTCGCATATTGGCCTCTGTGGGTATTCAAGTAAGTTGAATTTGAGATGAAGGCGTCTAACTGTGACCATATTTGTGCTGACGACCTTGTGTCGGTAACATTAGAAGTGCCTGTCCCCAAACCACCTGAGTTAACTTTAACCAGGTTAATGTCAGATATTGTATTTGGAATATAGATCAAGTCATTGCCGGAATTCCCGTCACCATTTAAGTCACCATTGTAAACATAAGATGACACCCCGTTGTTTGCCAGTTCATAAATTGCTCCAAATGTTGTGGAAAGATATTTTCCTTCATTTAATTTGTAAGTGAAGTTGGCAATAACTCTGTTTGGCTGGTAAAAAGAGGCATAACCCAAATTGGCAGCATTAGGATCCTGATTGGCAACAGCTGCTGCACTCCATAAGGAAGAGGCAGTTGATCCACCTTCTGCAGTATTCTTGGATACTGAATGTGTGTATGCTACTCCATATGCTATATTCTCTGTATTTCTTTGAATTTTTGCTGTTAAGGTGTAAACGTAACCTTGATTTGAGTTACTCATTAAAATTGCGTTGCCAATATTAGGATTCGCTAATGTTGTACCATAATAATACTTGTTGGTATTTGCAACAGATGTTAAGAAACGGGTTCTGTTATCAACGCCACCCAATGTAAATCCGTTCGATTCATTTAAATTAATATTGGAATAATAAACGGCGTTGATCTCTTTGGTATAGTTGTATTCAGCACCTAACAACCAGCCACCATCCAATTTTTTATCAACAGCCAAAGATGATTTCCAAGCTGTTGGATATTTGAAGTCGGTAGAAACCAGAGCAGTACTGTAAGAAGTATTGGCAGCTCCTGCAGTTGGCCTGTAAGCGTTAGGATCTGTATTAAATGCTTTGTTGGCAACTGTGAATGAACCAAATTGAATTCCGTTGTTAGAGGCCTGGTTTGATATCCAAACGAAAGGCGGAGGTCCTGCGAAAATACCCGTACCACCTCTAACTTGTAATGTTTTATCCCCTTTCGGATTCCAGTTAAACCCTAATCTTGGTGAAACAATAACATTATTCATTGGTGCTTTACCAATATTATACGACGATCCATCTTTGAACTTTAATACATCAAAAGAAGGATTATCAGTCATTGCTTGTTTGTAGATTGTTTCATCAATTCTCAAACCATAAGTCAATGTGAAATCATTTGATACTTTCCACTTATCCTGCACAAACTGAGATAACTCTGTTGATCCGGCATAAGCCCAGGGAAATTCTCCACCGGGTAATGCTGAATATTGCAGGTAGTATGATTTGGCATTTGCGGTTCCATATTTAGCCGAATTATAGAAGTCTGTTAAACTATTAAACTGGTAAACACCTTGATAACCAGGAGCAAATGCGTTTTGATATTTCTTAAGTGAGTTTTGAGTACCAAACGTAAATTCGTGCGCACCTTTATAATAAGTTAATATGTCATTCAATTGGTAAACATCAGTAGACAATTTGTTATTGTAAGTGTACATCTCATATCCAAAAGTTGTATATATGTTACCATTGTTCAAAATATCAACCAATGGAAGTGTTTCACTACTTGAATGCGGGGAACGGAAATCTCTCAAAGCGGTGTAACCAATTTGTATTTTGTTGGACAACTTATTAGAGAAATGGGTATTCAATTCAGCAATTAAAATATTAAAGTTGTTATTAATCACATAACCACTACCGTAGAAAGGCATTGAATAGGTGCCTGGTTGTCCACCGGTTACCTGACCACTACCTGGTCTTGATGTTGAAGCGAATTGATCGGCAAAAGATTTTAAGTAGTTATACTTTAACGTGAAAGTATTCTTACTATTAATGTTCCAATCTAATTTAGCTGTAATCTTATCTGAATAGGTCTTGAAAGTATAACCCTGAAAAGCACCCGGGTCATATCCATATTTAGATTTTAAGAAACTGGATAGAGCAGTCAAGGTATCTGCATTTGCCTGAGAATAGTTTCCACCTGCTGCATGAGATGCGTCTGAAGCTTGCAACGAAGTAGCGGGAGCATCTTGTCTTACTCTTTCACCACTCACGAAGAAAAATAATTTGTCTTTAATAATTGGACCACCTAAGCTAAATCCCCTAATCTTATAATCAAATGGAGTTTTTACAACAGTAGTTGGCCCGGCATTGTAACCCAAATAATTCTCATTTCTGGAATATTGGTAAACACTTCCTTTAAAAGCATTTGTACCACTTTTTGTAACGGTATTAATCCCTGTTCCGGCAAATCCGCCTTGCTTAACATCATACGGAGATACGTTAACCTGAATTTGTTCAATCGCCTCCAATGATATTGGTTGTGCAGATGTTTGTCCACCCAGGATTGACGATAGCCCAAATGAATTGTTAAAATTAGCCCCATCCACTGTCATGTTATTGTATTGGTTGCTTCTGCCACCAATATTCAATCCATTTGAGGTAGGTTCCAACTTAACAAAATCTTGAATTGAACGGTTAATTGTTGGCAACCGATCGACCTGAGTTCTTGTAATCAACTCCTGAGAACCAGTTCTTGAACTACTGAAGGTCTTATCATTTGAAGACATAACCACAATTTCACCCAATTGTGTTGCAGCATCCACAAGTACAAAATTCTGCTTAAATGTCTGACCTAAATTCAAAATAATATCACCTCTTGAATCTGGTTTATACCCAACAAAAGAAGTTGTTATGGTATATGGACCGCCAATTTTGAGGTTTGGTAAGTTGTACCGGCCATCACTACGTGTAGTTGTCATATACTTGGTGCCCGTTGGTACATGGACGGCAGTAACGATAACGTTTGGCAGCGGTGAACTACCCTCTAAAATTGTTCCTGAAATTTCTGCTGTAGTTTCTTGTGATTTTGCAATTACTGCAAATAAAATTAGCACAATCACCAACATCATTCTTTTAAATTGTTCCATACTTAATTATTATTAATTTTAATTCTTTCCCAATTCAGTATTCTTATATTTACTCTTAAAATCTGCTCCTTACGAATTGTCTATTTTAGCGCAAAGACCTCAACGAAATATTATGCAATTGTACAGATTATAATTTTCAATGTTTACAAATATTATGTGTTTTAATCATTTATTAACATCTCTGTAATAATTTTGTAATTGGATCATATTTTTAACTCCTTGCTAAATAAAAATGTTCATTGGCCCGACAGAAAATTGCACTACCAACCCCAACAGATTCAAAAATCACTAAATTTGTTGAGGATTCATCCTCTCAGATCGATCATTACAATCATTAATCGCCCCAAAACGGGTATAAAATTTCAAATTATGAAAAGGAACATTTTTTTGACATTCATTTTATTTGTTGCCGTCCTGATCGCCGCTCCCGCTTTTTCGCAGGAAGTTAACAAACTGACCAAAAAAGAGAAAAAAGAGGGCTGGACCCTTTTGTTCAATGGCAAGAATTTCGACGGCTGGAGAAAGTGCAACGGAACCGCCATGCCAACCAATTGGGTAGTCGAAGACAATTCGATGAAAATATTTACCGCGCCGGATAAGAAACCGGGGCAAGGAAATGATGGTGACGTCGTGTTCGGAACCAAAAAATTCAAAAATTTCGAGCTTTCCATCGATTGGAAAGCAGGAAAGGCTACCAATTCTGGAATTTTCTTCAACGTAAGGGAAGTACCGGGAAAACCAATCTATTATGCGGCACCGGAAATTCAGGTTCTCGACAACAAAGATGCCGGTGACAATAAAATTGACAACCACCTGGCCGGCTCATTGTACGACATGCTGCCATGTGATCCAAAAACAGTGCACCCTGCCGGAGAATGGAATACCATGATCATCAAAGTCAAAGATGGCGCTGTTACCCATGTGATGAACGGTGTCGAGGTTGTGAAATATACCCTCTGGACCCCTGAATGGGATGCTATGGTTGCCAAAAGCAAATTCAAAACTTTCCCCGGATTCTCCGAAGGGATCGCGAAAGAAGGCTTCATCGGACTTCAGGATCACGGTTACGATTGCTGGTTCCGTAATGTAAAAATCCGCGAATTGTAGTCTGAATAAAATTCTATTTATAAGAAAACTAAAAGGCCTTAATCATGCGCAATGGGCATGATTAGGGCCTTTTATACATCTTCAACTCTCTGTTTTAGAAGAATGATCTTATAAATTCACCTGCCGTCAGGACCGGAATCTTTGAAGATTTAAAATCCCTCAAATTTCTTGTGATGATGATATCCTGGCTATTCTCAATGGCTGAATAATACTGAATGGCATCTTCAAAATCGCCAAATCCACTATCATTCAAGGATAAATCAATAATTTTATCATCCAGCGATAAAACGAACGTAAGTATCTTGAATTTTCTCAGAATCTCTTTTGCGACCACAGATGAATATGTTTTTTGCAGCAGGTAATTTGTATTGGCAAAAGATAAAGATGACACACTAAGTCTTACCCTATTTTTATCGGCAAGTGAAAAAAGCTTTGCGGCATCCTCGTAAAATGGCTCTCGCCTGGCAAGCAGATCAATGATGATATTCGTATCTATCAATAGCTGCTTCATTTATGTTTCTCAGATAAATAATCACCGTAATCTTTTTTCAAATCATAATCAGCATTGATTTCGATTACCCCACTTAAACTTTTAACCAAAGACGTAATCTCAATATCTTTTGATTTAGTGTCAGTTACCGAATCCAAATAAGATTCAATCATGCGCGAAACACTTACATTATGCCTTCGGGCATACGATTTTGTCCGTTCTATCACATCACTGTCTATCCTGACTGTTAATTTTGAGTCCATCATAATATTTGTATTTGCCGTACAAATATACAATATTTGTACGGCAAATACAAATATTATGAGAAGCTAATTTCTCGTAATTCCGTAATGCGCTGTCAAAATATATTTAAATGACTTCAGATCGGGAAGACCTTTCAGCGATTCGATTTGTTGGGCAGTGTTCATGTTGAACTTATCCAAAGGTATTGACAAAGCTGTCGCGGATACTATAAACCGAATCATTTAGCGCCATGGTCCCGGCAGGCGCCATATTCATGGTTGCTACCTTGTAGCTGATATAGAATCCTGCTCCGGCCAAAACTAGTAACCCAACCAAGATCCCAAAACTCCATAGGATAATTTTTATTGCTTTTTTCATTCGTATTTAATTTGTTTTTTATTGGTCGAATCGAATCGAAGATCTGCGAAGCAAATACCCGGATATTCATTTTCGGTTGGTCCCGACATGTCGGGATGGGTATTTCACTTTTGGATAAAGTTAAAAAAGTTACCTGATATGTGATTTCATGAAAGAGGCATACAAGACCCGGCTCCATGCTTCCAACGGAATTTCAACACTTGTTAACGCGCTAAGTTGACTAAGGCCCTCCCGGATTTTGGAGGAATTGGTCCCGGTATCTTCCCGTTTCGCCGATTTTTTTAACCAAATAAATTCTTCGCCGAATAGCTTCAGAAGTGGTTCCCGATCTTCAGCTTTTGCAACCGGTGGATTAACTTTGATGTCTGATAAAAACAGCAAACAGATCCGCATAAAATCAGTACAACTTTCATGTGGCTATTTACTTAAACTCCACATCAACCACCAAAATCTCAGACTTTCCTACCGTTCGCACCGGTGGCCCCCACAACATGATTCCGCTGCTAACAAAGAAATGCGTATTCGCGATTTTTTTATAGCCGTAACCGAGCTCATAAATGCGGTCGATAATCAGGTTCAAAGGGAAAAGCTGACCATCATGGGTGTGTCCTGACAATTGAACATCCACGGTAGTTTTACTTACATCCAATATTTCTGTGGGACGATGATCGATCAGGATCACCGGAAGAGAATCCGTGACTGATTTCATCAGATCCGCAATGCTTTTCCTGCCCCGGAAATGGCTGTCCAGCCTACCGGTGAGGTTAAAGGATTGATCTACGACCACGGTTGTATCGCACAACATTTTCATGCCGGATTTGTCGAAAAAATTCCCTTTGTCCTGACCGCCATAATATTCGTGGTTTCCAAGTACGGCAAAGACCCCATACCTGGATGGAATCTTCCTGAAAATTTCTTCAAACTGGCTAATCTTGCCGTCATCCTTGTCGCCCTCCACGATGTCACCGCCAAAAATCATCAAATCAGGCCGGATGGCTGCAAGTTTTGCAGCAAACCGCTCCACAAAGCGGATCTCTGTGCGTTCTTTCAGGTGGAAATCAGAGGCAAAAGCAATCCTGAGATGGTCAATCTTTGCAGCCTTCCGGGGCACCGTAATCCGGTATTCTGAGATGCGGATGGTGTTGAAATTGATAATCCCTCCTACGACGACCAACATCGGAATGATCAGCAATCCAGACAGAGCGGTTGCCCTGAATTTTGGGCTTTTCATCCTATCCCGCGTCACTAATTTTGCAAACCTGTTGACCAGCAGAAATATATC
>JANYJT010000058.1 GCA_025358395.1 Bacteroidia bacterium | reverse complement strand
GACAATAAATTTTTATGGTCAAGGATGGATGGGAAAGTAAAAACCATCAAGGATGTATCCGAATTATCAGAAAGGGTCAGATATTTCGCCCAAGAGTATCAGACGTTAAAAATCAAGAGAGAATTACAAGATAAT
Source organism: Bacteroidia bacterium (assembly GCA_025358395.1). The sequence continues at coordinate 6,518 of JANYJT010000058.1, read as the reverse complement.
TGGGGTTTGATATACTATGCCCAACAAACGAGAGGTTTTTATTTTTCGTTTAAATTGGAATTGAAATCCTTAATCAGAGAAGCACTGAAAGGGAAAAGAAAATCCATCGAGAAGCAAAGACTCAGTAAGATTAAGTTATTGGAAAATGAGGTTTTCAACAGCTTAAAAAAACAGTATTCCATTCAGGGGCATTTTAACGGATAACGATCATTTCCTTTCTGACCTAAGACTCGAAGATCGTCATAATGAGTAGGACTATAAATATCACAGCAATATCTTTGTCTTATCACAACTATGTCACAGACTATATAAATTACCTATTTATTTTATATGTTAAAAATCGGGTCCTATAATTGATATCAAATCACATTTTAAGAAAATTTTAGATTCATTTCCAGGCCAACGAACTGATTTTAACTATTGATTATATGCCATTATACTAATTTTTCTTCATGTAAATTAATTAGCTCAGGAAGAAAATTCCAAACCAATCGAGAATGATCATCCGGGATTCCATCTGATCAATAATTAAGAATAGATTACCGGAAGAAATTAGTAGTTGATATTAGAATGAGGTTATAATCTGGGTGAATGAATCTCATCTTAAACAGAGCAATATTTTTGTGTATAAACAATTATAAAATAGCACGATAAAAGTTTTTAATTAAACATATAATTTTGTTTGTGTTTTGGTTTTTATTTTTTTATTGCGAACTGATCAATTCTTTTTCCTTGCGCATAATTTGATTCAAAATACTGAGTTTTATCGGCAATTTTAACGCAGTGATATTGCTGTCCTGTTCCATTTACTACTTGAGCATAGAATTCTTAGGCGAATTGTAGCTCCCGGTTTAGTCCCTCACTTGCCAAATCGCCCTCGATTGAGAAGAAGGAGGCATTTGGGTGAGCACTCCAGCTTTGTTTAAGGACCTCACCGAACTTGGAAGAATAGTGGGTGTCCCTAACCACATTAAAAAATAGAAAGTTTAGTTGACATACATTAAATAATTATAAATTAGACAATTAAAGTTGTGATGAAATGCGCTATTCATATGAAGTATTTGTTTTAGGGTTGGTGAGTTTTACGGTATATTGATTCGAAATTTGATCTTTCATCAACATGCGGACTTTCATTTGGATTTTTTCTGCGACGGCAGATGATGGGTGAAAACCTTCCGGCATTAAATGATTTCTACCAATAGTGTCTGCTATTTGTTGCAGATATTGCCACTAATGAACCGGAGCAATTAACGTCTGCTCCTGCTGAAAGATTTTACATCAAAAAGCAATGTGAAACGAATGGTATTGGCCAATGGATTGTTCTGGTGAATGGGAATAAGATAAGAGAAATCTATTGAGCAAATATTCATCTTCACCCCTAAGCCAGAGGAGAAAAATTTCCGGTTCCCTTTGTATTCGCTTTCCGAAAAATAGCCCCCTCGTATGGCAAATTGGTGGCTGTACCAATATTCTGCCCCTATTGAATAATTGATTTCCTGCAGTTCTTCCTTCAGCCCGGCGGGTGCATCACTAAAGGAGCTCAAAATAGAGTTGATAACAGACATGTTGTTACTATTATCAGCCAAAATAATTCCCCCGGAACCATTTGCTGTTCCTAAATAAAGCTGTGGACTGGGCACCATTAACTTATTTACATCAAACGAAACAGAGAAAGTGTTGTAATTGTTGAACTCCTTGCTGTAGGTGGTACCTAATCGTAGGTTCGCCGGGATAAATTCCTTGTTTTGACCTTCGTCATAGGATATTTTCCCACCGATATTGGAAAGATTGATACCAAAAGAGATAGTTTGATCATAATTACTTCTGCCAAAATTCCTCGTATAATAAAAGGAGACATCACTTGAGAAGGTTTGTCCGGCAACGTAGGTTACCGGACCTATACCACCTGAAAGGTCGGAACGAATATACCTTAACGCAACCCCTCCTGAGAAATTTTCGGATAATTTTCTCGAATAGCTTACATCGAAGGCAAATTCATTCGGACTTACATTGGCAAGACTTGTCCCAATTTGATCTAAAAGGATAATTTCTCCCATAGAAAAATAGCGCAGAGATGCTCCTATTGTTTGATAACGGTCTAGTTTATAATATCCGGATAAATAAGCCAGGTTGATATCTTTAACCAATTGCCTTAACCAGGGAGTGTAAGACAACGCAAAACCAAATTTATCTTGTGTAAAGGCAAATTTAGAAGGATTCCAATACTGAGCATTTGCATCCGGAGAGGTTGCCACACCAACATCTCCCATAGCACCATGCCTGGAGTCAGGCGTAATAGTCAAAAAAGGTACGGCTGTGGTAATGGGATTGTATATAATTTCCTGGCCTGTTGGCAGACTTTGAGAGAAAATCTTTTGACCAGTCACAACCAAGATTAAAAAGGTCATCAGCTTGACAATTCGAATGATTCTCATAAAATTTCTTTTAGAGCTAATTTTTCGGAATCTGAAATCAAAGTAAGATAATTTTTTTTGATTGAAGTTCTAATAACCTTGGATGGTTCATATATTTCGAAATACTGAGTTCGTGTTTCAAATTCCGCGAGATAGTCAGATGGTCTCTTCCTAAATCAATCAAAATATTACCAGTTGACAGATTCAGAATCATAGAATTGATTTTCTCTTTGAGGATTCCTGTATCAAATTCAATCCCATCGATTACTATGATTTTCAAATCGTTGTTGTCAAATGGGATTATCCTGATGCGTGAATTGTCAGATATCCTGAAGGAAGAAATTTTAACAGGCAATGAGTTGATAGTATTTATTTCAACAATTCCATCCTTATTTTTTATTGTTTTGAAATTGATCAAAACTTCTTTTAAATCAGTCAATGAATTATCTTCCGAACCAATCATTTTCTGATTTAAAGCTTCCAATTCTGTTCCTGTCAGTTGATTCCCGGGATTAAGTACTGAAAGAAATATCGAAGAAAGGTATGCAATAGATTTCTCCATGCCAAGTTGATTCATCCTTATGAGATTTTGCCTGAAAAGAATGTTGGCCTTCTGAATTGCACTTCCAGTTTCTTTATCGAGTCCGGTTGTTTGATAACGGGAGGCTACATAGCAAAGCCCCTCTTGTGAGTAAGCGTGAAATCCAGTTACTCCTGTTCGCTCATCTTCGTTGGCAAGCGTGACTGAAATGATATCTCCGGATCTGGAAATTTTTATAATGTAGAACATTTTAGTATCCTCTTCCAAATCGTCCAAACCACTTTTTGACATCCATTCAATTTCACCACTTTTATTAAATTGCGCAAAAAATAAATCCGGATCGGAAGATATTGTTTGTAATGAAATGCCATCGCATTCTAAATTCCCACTAAAGGAACCCGCAAGGTAGAACTCATTTTTATCGAGTTGTTTCAACTCTAATCCGAATGCCCTGTTGTCGGCCTTAAACTTACGCATCCAAGCAAGTGAGTTATTCTCATTAAATTTTGCGATAAATGGGATCGGAACAACTATCTGATTATCTGTTTTTTCATTAAGAAATCCGGTGATATATGAATTACCATTCTCATCTTTCAGGTAATCTTTTCCGGATCCGCTTCTTTTGGCACCGAAGGCAAATGCCAGTTTCCAAATTTTATCCTGATCATTTATCTCTTCAGTTTTACTTTTGAGCAAGGTTATATGTGGTTTTATTGGGTAAAATTCTTTCATTAATATTCCAAGTGGTGCATTTGCAAAGGTTGGATCAGCAATGGTGTAGCTTTTCCCATCTACAAGATAATTATCGCCATCCATAAGTTGACCCAAAGAAATTGCCACAGAATAAAACCCGGGATATTCGACCAGTGCGGCTTTCTGATTTAACAAATTTGTTATCAGCCAAGCATATAGCAATGATTTTCCTTTGTCATTACTTTGATCTTTAAATAGAAGTTCTTCTGGAAACATAAACCGGTCATAACCAAAAAAGTCATTGAAAGGACAATATGAAAATGACTTTTGAACAAATAGTTGAAGAAATGCCGCACTTTCCTCTCTTTTCATCCCTGCTAAAACCGGTTTCATTTGTTTCCATAACGATTCTTTAGATAAAGTTGTGAAAGGTGCATTGAAACAAATAAATGGATCTGTTTGGGGATAAGCTTCAAGGAATTGAATTACTTCCGGATTATATTTTAGGTTGAATTCGTACACTTTTTTGTCCCATGGAAATTGAAATTTTTTGACCAGAACCTCCCCCTGAAAATTGAGTGATTGATTAAAATTTAAGTGGATGGTTCCCGTGGCTCCAGAATGAAAGGGAGTATATGAAGTTATTGGAAATGATGAGATTTGATGATCCACATAATATTCTAAATGATTGATTATCAGCTTTGGAACGCCAAAAATACTAGTAGCAGTTCTATACAATACAGAGTTTCCAAGTTGATTATATCCAATTTTTACATCATAGCCGGACCTAATCATTAAAGCCCAGACCAGGAGAGTGCTTCCACTTTCATCCTTGGGATATAAGGCGTTTGAGCACTGTTTTACAAGTAAAAAATAGCCCCAATCGTTCAGTCCCAATATGTCCTTATTGGCCATTAGCTGACTAATTAAATGCTGACTATTTCCTACTATAAATTTACGCCAGTAATCAGCAATAATAACATTGTTTAATTGCTGGTTTACCGGCAAATTAAGAAGTCTATCGTAAGAAATAGAAATGGTGTTTCCGTAAAATTTAAAAGTAAGCTTCTGTGGATTTAAGGAAGTGTATTCCGGTTTACGTATCCTGGGAAGATTGGCAGATAGCTCAATGGATTCTTCTTCATTTTGATCGATGGTATAGCAAGGTAAAAATTGGGAATTATGATAACTTGTCTCATCGAAAATAAATTGTGGTGGTGATTCAAATTTTTTTGTTTTTGAAACACGTGTGCTTGGAATGACAGTAAATTTATCCCAGTCACTCTTTATTGCTTCGGCGAATAAATCATCCTGAAGGCGTGAAAAATAATGAAATCCCGATTGCAGATACGGTAAAGGCTTTTGGTTGTTTAGCAAATATTCCCTGCTTTCCTTCACCCAGATCTCTTTGAACTCATTAATTGTCTGGCCAGAGACATGAAAGAACAGGAAGAAAAAGGAGAAGGCAAATATGATTTTTTTTAGGAATGGAATCCCATGAATAAAACATACTGCGTCCTTCAGCTTTTTTTGTTCTCCGAACAATTTTTGGTTTATTAAGGTTTTTGCAAAGATAGAGTTTAAATAGTATTCTTTAATAAAATCTGTTGGTATTATGCCTAAATTTGAGGTTGATGTAGCATGAAATTATGGAAATTATTCTAAAATATATAAATGTTATTGCCTTAGCCAGTGTCAAATTTTTTTGGGCCACTCCTTATGCTTATATGTTTCGGCTCAATGAGATAGAGACTTTTGTAATGATACAGTTAGGGGGGCTATTGGGATTTTTATTTTTTTACTACTTTTTCTCTTTGCTCCTAAAAGAACTCAAGTTGGTATGGCCTATGATCTATTACATTACGCCACGTATTTTTAAAGTAAGATTTGAACAGTGGCTTGACCTAAGGCGATACCGAAAGTTAACCGCCAATAAATTTACGCGCAAGAATAAAATGATTGCCCGCATTCGCAGGAAGTTTGGGATGCCCGGAATAGTGATTCTGACTCCTATAATTTTATCCATCCCATTGGGTGCTTTACTGGGAACAAAATACTTTCATCATAAAAGGAGTTTCATACCATGGATGTTGCTTTCAATCTTCATCTGGGGAATAATATCCGTATTACTTTTTGGGATTTTTATGCCTCACTGACGCCGGAGGTCTGCTAGAACTCTCTTTGATTTTGAAATCATCCCCGGAGTTAGTTCTTCTTCAAGAATAGATTCTGTCACGGAAATGAGCTCAGATTTTAGTTCCGGCTCAATCAAAGCTAGATTGTATAGAAGCTGCAAGGCATTTGCCCTAACAGCAATGGCTTCGGATGGAGAAAGCAGGTTATATAAAACATCGACCAAATTACCCATCCGGTTTTCCGGAATTTTTTGAGAGAGTAGCATTCGTGTAAAATGTCGTTTCAATGAACTGCTTGTCAGTTGAGGAAGCATATCAATTATTTCTGAAATATACGGCAAGAGTCTGTACGGAACAATTTCAGAAACATGATCGATAACCCAGGCTGCATGCCAGGCCAAACGTGCATTGTCACAATATATCAAATGATATACTTCATCAAAAAGGGCATCATCGTTCAAAACAATTTCTCTCCATACGCCTATCTCCCTAACACCTATTTTCTCAAGTTTTTCTTTGAGAAAATGATTCGGATGATCATTCGACACAGCTTGATTGGAGGATATCATAGAAAGCAAGTTGTGATGTTACTTTTGGTAAAGAACCGTGATTATTGATTTTGTTTGTAAGGTCGTTGTCTAATATTCGGGCTGATGTGTTATCTTTCCATTGTAGGTTCATGAAATCCAAGAGTTCTCTTTTCATCCTGAGGTCGTAGATAGGAACTGTTACTTC
>JANYJT010000049.1 GCA_025358395.1 Bacteroidia bacterium | reverse complement strand
TAGATTCACCAAGTGAAAATTAATATTGACGTTCAATCTTTTAGAAAAAATGGAGAAAAAAGAGAAGATAAAAATTCTGATTCTTGATGATGAAAAGCAATTCACAGAAGAGCTGAGTGGATTTTTTCATGATTCAGAATTTGAACCATTTGAAGCAAATACAGCATCGGAGGGGAAAAGGATTTTGAGCAGCCAGGAAATTGACCTGCTGATCCTCGATGTAAGGTTGCCCGGAGCAAATGGACTCGATATTCTGAAAGAGGTAAAAATACAATATCCAAATATGGAGGTGATTATCATTTCGGCACATGGTGATATGGATACGGTTATAAAAGCCATGCGGCTCGGAGCTTTCGATTATTTGCGTAAACCATTCCGATTCATTGATATTCAGATTGCAATCGAGCGTACACAGAAGTATTTTCAGCTTCAGCGAAAGCTTAAGGTATTGGAAGAAAAGAACTCATTGATCTCAAAAAATCTGGAAGAAAAAATAGACCGACAATTTATTGGAGTCAGTCCTCAGATTCTTGATGTATTTGAACAAGCGGTAACAGCCGCAAATTACCCTGATTCCAATGTGATGATTACCGGAGAAAGCGGAACTGGGAAAGAGAATATAGCTAGAATTATTCATTATATGAGTAGCAGGAAAGACAATGTTTTTTGTGCGGTTAACAGCAGTGCTATTACTGAGACGCTTTTAGAAAGCGAATTTTTTGGTCATAAGAAGGGATCCTTTACCGGTGCCATTACTGATAAAATGGGATATTTCGAAGTATGTCACCAGGGTACTTTGTTCCTTGATGAAATAGCCGACATGCCATTATATCTCCAGGCAAAGATTCTGCGTGCCACCGAAGAAAAAGTAATTACAAGAGTAGGTGACACTAGCCAGATTCGAACTGATTTTCGTATTATTTGCGCCACAAATTTTGATATTGAACGCTGTGTGGAGAAAAAAAAATTCAGACTTGACCTGTTACACCGGCTCAATACACTTCATATTCATATTCCAGCTTTGCGTGAAAGACCTGAAGACATCAAGCCTCTCGTGATGCATTTTGTAAATTTTTATAAACTCAAATTTAACAAACCAAATCTGATTATCGCTGACGATGTTTTTGATTCACTTATCAAATATGATTTCCCCGGCAATGTGAGGGAACTTAGAAATATGACTGAAAGAGCCATCATCCTTTGTAAAAGCAATACGCTTGGATTTGCTGATTTCCGAATAAAATCTACCATATCTGAGATCAAAGCTTCAAATGACGGGTTGGTAAATCTAAAAGCTCTCGAGATTAAGACGATTCGAAAAGTCCTTCAAAATAGCAATTACAATCAGCAGATTGCCGCAGATATACTCGGAATAACCAGGGATGCCCTTGCCAGGAAGTTGATAAAATACAATATTTCGATTAGCAAAAGTGAATTGTAAATAAGTATTAATAGGCAATTGACCTCCGCCTTATTATCGCACATAGGTGCGATTTTTTCAAATGAAAATCTCTATTTTCTCATTGTTGGGCTTTCTCTTTTCCCTACTGTAAATTTTTATATTTTTTTTCAATCCTATTGCTCAGGCTTTTAAAGTAAATCTAAAGCCTTAAGAGTTCCTCAGGGGATTTATGGCACAATCCTTGCCTATCAAACAATACATGAAACAAACAGTCACTGTACGAGCGCAAGAATAACATGTGTTTATAGACTAATTGCTTTTTTCATGTTAAAAGGAGGTAAGCCGTCCCTCTAATGTCGAGTACGGTAATTAACAAACAAATAATAGGAGATTAAAATCATGTCAGTAGAAAAAACAATCGGATCATCAAGCCTTGTAGAAGTCATTGACCGTATTCTTGACAAAGGCGTCGTAGTTGATGCATGGGTAAGAGTATCATTGGTAGGTATCGAACTCCTTGCAATTGAAGCAAGAATCGTTGTTGCCTCTGTTGAAACTTATTTGAAGTATGCTGAAGCTATTGGGTTAACTGCAAAAGCTGCATAAGGCACATTGCAATTAAAAAAGTATTCTTGCTAAAACGTCCTTCAGGTGTACGACCCCAAAGCATGCCTTACCAAGAATTCTCTTTTCTCAGACCAAAATCAGATCAAGTTCATTTATTGATAATTAAGTTAGCCATGCCGGCTCAGTTCAAAACCCGGAAAACTTACCCCCCCCCTATTTTTTGTTTTTGACCGGATAACTCATCCCGCCCCTACGACACCAACCAACCAACCCTTCAACCTTTCAACTTATCAACCTATCAACTTTTCAACTTATAAACTCATCAACCAAAATGAATATACAGCCCGAATTAATTTTAGATGATTTCGTTGGCAACATCATAACCTCCTACGAAACCCAAATTCAAAAAATTCAAACAGCCTTTCAGTCCTCGGAAACTATCGCAGAATCATCTCATTCACTTTTTGAAAATGTTCATCATTCATTGTATGGACTCAAAAGAGATAGAGAAATATTAAATTCCAGGATCTGCGAATCGCTCGCAAAAAACGGTTCTCTCAGAAAAAAGGATTACAATACAATGATGTCGTGCATTCTAGAATCACTGGATGAAAAAGAAAAGGAAGCAGAATGCCAATTTTCCGCATTTATTGAAGCGCAGAAAGAGGTAGCACAAGCATTGAAAAATGGCTTGTTGACCCTTGGGGATATTACCTCGCCAGATGCCCACGAAAAAATCACTCTCATCAAAGAACAGCTGTCCCAGATTTCACAATTACAAGAAACGAGAAAGGAAAAGGTTATAAAAACATTTACTGATTTTCGGCAAATGCATTACAGAATGATGATATGCCTTGAGCACTTGCTTGAAAATGGCGATCACATTCAGGTAAAGGATATAAAAAAGGTTAAATATCAAATAATTAAAGATATATATTCAATAGGACAAGTGTCTGACAGAACAAATTAACAGGTAATTAAATATTCATTAATCAATTAGGAGATAACAAAATGGGAATGGCATCTGAAATGAAAAATTTGAGCGATGAATTGCTCTCTTCTTTCAAACAAAGAATTAAAGAAAACGAACAACTTGTGAATGATGTGCAAAAAACCCTCGATGGGTTTCGGAAAGATCACATGGAAATGGCTTCCATTCTTAATGCAAATGCAATGAATCTAAGAAAAGAACTTGCATCAGGTGAAAAGAATCGTTTAAAAAATTATAACGGTTTAATGAGTGGCATCCTTCAAAACATCGCATCGATACAAAAGGAGGTAATGGATATTCAAAAATCTACCTTCAATATGCTCAATGAATTCGCAGGAGATCGAACACAAATGGCTGCAGAGCTGAATAAATTCTTTGCTGAAGGCAGATCAGACAGAATGGAAGATGAGAAATCCAGGATGATGGAATTTGATGCCATGATGAAAACTATCAATGATGATATCAATAGTATCAATTCTGAGGTTGCAGCAATCTTTAAGAACACAAACGACATGCTCGTAAAATTCGAAAATGAGCATGCAGAAATGTCGGCTGAGTTGAGAGCCGAACTCGGTAAGAATCTGGCTGAAAGAGTAGAATATACCAGGTCACTTCTGCACGGATTTCAGAAGAGGTTGTCCGAAATCAGCAAGGAAAATCAAAAAACAGCACAAAATTTACGCAAAGATCTTGCCAATGGAGAAGCATCCAGACTTGGCAACTACAAAGGATTGATGAAGGATATTCATGCCTCTATCAAAGGAATTCAAAAGGAAGTCAGGGAAATACAAAAAGCAAGTTCAGAAATGGTTGGAGGTTATGCCAGCGAAAGGAAACAGGGTGCAGCCGAGTGGAATAATATGCAGGAGGCAATTGCACAATTAAGAAAAACAGGAAATGTTAAGC
>JANYJT010000039.1 GCA_025358395.1 Bacteroidia bacterium | reverse complement strand
TTGATGCAATGTGGTCCGATAAGGTATCGGGATGATGCAAAAAAACAAGCGGAAAAGAGGCCTTTTGAACATTACATCATACCAAGATTTACATCTTTTAAAGTTCCGGCATGGTGGGAAAAAGAAGAGAAAGACCTTTCAATTACTGATTTGTATGCGGAGATTGTGAAGGATGAAATGAGAAATCAGCTTTTGATCGATGATGTAATTAAATGTCATGAAAAGGGTCGTAATTGTATCATCCTAACTGAAAGAACATCTCATGTTGAGTGGCTCACAAAAGAGCTTGGTAAACGAATCCCGGAAGTGATTCCATTGATGGGTAAGATGGGAACCAAGGAAAAAAGGGAATCGATGACCCGAATTTCTAATTCGACAATAGACAAACCACTCACTTTAATTGCTACAGGCAGATTCATTGGTGAAGGCTTTGATGAACCCAGGCTTGATACCTTATTTTTAGCCATGCCAATATCCTGGAAAGGGACATTGCAGCAATATGCCGGGAGACTACATCGGTTGTTTGAAGGGAAAGTTCAAGCGCTGATTTATGATTATGTGGATATCAATATCAGAATGTTTGAGAAGATGTATCAAAAGAGACTTTCAGGATATGCTTCTATTGGATATAAGGCACGAGGGGAAAGTATTGGGAATGATGTTGTTGATCTTATTTTTGGCAAGGACAATTTTTTACCTGTTTACATCAATGATATCGTAAATGCTGCACGTGAAATTCTGATTGTTAGTCCATTTCTTACCAAAGCAAGGTCTCTGCAAATGGCCCGAAATCTAGAGGTCGCTATTGCCAACAGCGTGAAAGTTACCGTAGTAACAAGACCAGCAGAGGAATCTAAAAGCAGAGATTTGGTGGCTTGGAGGGATACAGTTGAGATGTTGGAAAGTACAGGAATAAAAGTCGTCCTTAAACCTAATATACATCAAAAATTTGCGATCGTGGACCAGAAGATTGTATGGTATGGAAGTATTAATTTATTTAGTTACGGAACTGCTGAAGAAAGCATTATGAGACTTGTAAGTTATAATATCGCTTATGAACTGATTAAAATTGCATTCTAATAGAGTCATTTTAAATTGTATTGACTTGTCAAGTGGTTATGTAGGTTTTCAGGAATGTTAGCCACTTAAATTATCGATTAAAAACCCGCCAGGAAATCCGCCGGGATTTGGGGGAGATTAAAGGTTCTGTGATAAAATTTTTAGCATTGAAGTTCGTTTAATTTTAGACGAATCTGTGAATCCCAAAATAATCTTTTCCTATTTGAAAAAATGGGCTTAATCACCTATTTATTAGACATTCTTCACCAAAAGGCCCGGGTTCAAATCGCGATTTTTGGATGGTGTTTTTAAGGGGACTTTTCTGGCATTGAATCCGAAATGCTGCGCTATTTTAATGCGTGGTTTTCGAAACAAAATCATCTGACCCCCACAGGCAATGAACAGTCCAAGTGAATTTGCATGCTTTGTAGCGAACAAACGTTGAAGGTTATACCAGATAGAAAAAATTTGCCATATCTTTGAGGAAATTCAAATAAATTCATCCCTTTTTTGGACTGAAAATCTAATTTTTTAAAAACCCATGTAAATGGAAATTCATCAAATCATTACCCACCAGAAAGAAAAACTGAAAGAGCAACTCAACAGGCAGGGGTTAGCGCTTGGGGAGATCATTTTTAACAACGGTCAATGCCAGATTTTGTCCCAATCGGCTTCACGCTACGAATTAATCATAAGTGATGAATCCAGAAATGATGTCGCTGAAATTAACTTGGATATAGATGAAGCGGGAGTCATTATTCCAAAGACAGGCAAAGATGTGATCGGGTGGGATATGAACACTTATGCTTGCCTGCTGCAGGTTGAAAGCGAGATGAACCTGCTGAATCCCAAAGAACGCACCGAACATAAGAAATATACCCGCGAGGGAATGATCAAACGGGTACTAAAAGAACGGCGACAGAAAGCAGAAAAGGCCGGATACCGTATTCATTGGGCGGATAATATTTATGGCGACCACATCCTGACCAACGAAAGAGGGGTCAAATACAAGGTCTTCCTGCGCGATTTCGATAACGAAACCGGGTATAGTGACAGCATGGACTTACGCTTGAATAAGCTGGGTACCACAAAGCACATCATGTTTGCTTTCAATGAGATAAAAGGGAATGAGGGGCTTTTCAACAAGCTGGACAAGACATTCCCATTCATCGAGCTCTATTGCGACCCACTGAACGATTACAAAATAAGTTGGTATTACCCGGATAAGTTGCCGGTTGAGGAGCAACTTTTGATCACGCGCTATTTTAAAAAATCAACCTTCATTGAGGACGATAAAATTACCGGATTGTTGAGTTTAATGGATGAAGCCTCTAATAACCCGCGCATTTGCATCCGACCGGAGGTCGCTGAAAAGATTGAAGCCGCCTTTGAAATGAAAGCGCTTGAGGAGCTTCAGGAATCGGTCACCCCGGATTTTACCCCGATCAAAGCCGATCTGTTCCCATACCAGAAGGAAGGAATCCGCTTTGCCCTATTCCGGAAAAATGCCATTATTGCAGACGAAATGGGACTTGGGAAAACTATCCAGGCCATTGGGGCCGCCATTCTTAAAAAGGAAATTTTTGGATTTACCAAAACACTGGTGGTTTGCCCTGCATCGCTGAAAGAACAATGGAAGAATGAGGTGGAAAAATTTTCCGGCGAAAAAGCCCTGGTTGTTCAAGGCATGCCGCATGAGCGGGAGCAACAATACAATGACGACCGCTTTTTCTTCTTTATAGTTAATTATGAGGCCGTGTTGCGCGACCAGCTCGCCATTAATAAAGCCGGTTTGGATTTTCTGATACTGGACGAAGCCCAGCGGGCCAAGAACTACGAAACCAAAACCGCTTCGTCATTAAAAAGGATTGAAGCGAAGCACAAGCTGGTCATCACCGGTACTCCCATAGAGAACAAGCTGATTGATATCTTCTCCATCATGGGCATTCTTGACCCCCAGTTTTTTGGCCCATTATGGGAATTCTCTTACCAGCATTGTCTCTTCGACCCGGAGAGGTTTAACAAGATCAATGGTTACTATAACCTCCAAAACCTGAACAAGCGGCTGGAAACCATTCTGATCAGGCACGAAAAAAGAGCAGTGATGGACCAGCTGCCAAACCTCCGCCAAATCAATATTCCGGTCGGGCTTTCTCCCTTGCAGGCCGATTACCATGCCTCGTACGCAAAAGGGCTTGCCCAAATCATCCGGAAGAAATTTCTTACGCCATTCGACCTTCAGCGGATGCAACTCCTTCTGGCAAACATGAGAATGGTGTGTGACTCCACGTACCTGATCGATGAAAAAACCAACGAATCGCCCAAGCTTGAAGAACTAAAGCACATCTTGCTGGATGAACTTGATGTCCCCAATAAAGAGACGAAAATCATCATCTTCTCCGAATGGGTAAAGGTGCATAAACTGATTGGAAGGTTGCTCCGCGAGAACAACATCGGATTTGTGGAACTGAATGGAAAGATACCCGTTTCATCTCGCGGCGAACTGATCCGGAAATTCGAGACGAATCCCCAGTACAAAGTGTTTTTATCGACAGAAGCCGGTGGTTCCGGTCTCAATCTGCAAATTGCCGACACCCTGATAAATTTTGAACTTCCGTGGAACCCGGCCAAAAAGAATCAGCGCATTGGTCGTATCGACCGGATCGGGCAGAAAAGCAACAAGCTTCTGATTTTCAATTTTATCACCCAAAACTCTATTGAGCAACAAATTGCTTCGGGCTTATTGGTCAAACAGGCTCTGTTTGACGGGGTACTAGGGAATAACACGAATACAAATTTTGTAGATTTCAGCACAAAAGGCCGTTCCCAATTTATTCAGCAACTGGAAGAGTTTATCCATGAAACGGAAAGACGTGAACAGGAAAAAGTGTTGGCAGACCCACCCATACAACAAGTAGTTATACCGGAAGAAATCGAACCTGAAATATTCCCGTCAGGGGAAATAGATTTTTCTGATGACGATGCTGAACAACCGGAAGAGCAGAAGAAGGCTCCTGTCGGTGAAGGTACAAACAGCGTTGCACAGGCAGAAGAACTGGAAATGGTGATGAACAACGGGATGCAATTCCTTACTGGTTTATTTAAAATGGCCACAGGAAAAGAAATGGGTATTGAACATCAAACCATTGAAGTGAACAAGGAAACCGGTGAGGTGACAATGAAATTTAAGCTACCATTTGGGAAATAAAACAAAAAGGGTAGTCAATTAGAATTAGGCAATATGTAAAAAAAGGATTTCCACATAGCAGCACATTCAGCTTTGGAGCTTTCCGGCGTTAGCCATTATATACCGATGGGGAAACCTGTATTAATGGTAGCACATCCCAAAGAACAACTTGTTCCGGGTTGGATCAAAAAAATTGACCTTGACCGGGCGCCAAAATTTTTCTCTACTGAAACGTTTACCCACACACAAACCAGCACATTTAATGCTGAGTTCACTCATTTAAAAGCGTCTGTACCTGAACAAGCTTTTCTGGAATGTTTGATGCTGGCTCCCAGACAATATTCTTTGATGGATCTTTATTATCTGATGGAACAGCTTACATCACTCCGCCCCGATGTTTTACTGAATACTACTACCCAAAATTAGGACAACGAGTTACATTATGAGACAGAATCAAACTTTGTGATTTGATTTTATTAATTTTGTATAAAAGAAACCATGAACAGAACGATCGTAAATAAGCTATCTCAATATTTTGCAAGCCAACCAGTTGAAAAGGCTTGGATATTTGGATCTTATGCCCGATCAGAAGAAAGCAGGAGCAGTGACCTGGATATATTGGTCAACTTTAGTCCTGATTCAAAGGTTACTTTGATGAAATATGTTCATATAATCAACGATTTACGAAAATTAACCGGAAAGAAAATTGATTTGGTTGAAGAAGGACAATTAAAACCTTTTGCTGTCAGTAATGCGGAAATGGATAAAATTTTGATCTATGAGAGAAAAGCCCAGAGATAAAGAAAGGCTTCATCATATGATCGAAGCCATTGACAATATCTCCGAATTTACGAATGGAAAATCGTTTGATGTTTACAGAAACGATAAGATGCTCCGTTTTGCCGTCATTAAAAACATTGAAATAGTTGGAGAGGCAGCTTATTTACTGACCAAAGAATTTAAGATTAATCACCCATCTGTTGAGTGGGAAGATATGATCGGAATGCGGCATATTCTCGTCCACGGATATTATCAAATTAAGGATGAAATAATCTGGGCTACGATTGAAACGGAACTTCAACCATTGAAAGAGAAAATATTGTTGGTGCTGGCAGATTACTAAACTCTTGTTGATCATTTGTTGCATGACAAACAATGATCGTTGCCTTTCTTGCACTCAAAAAATCCGCCAGGAAATCCGCCAGGATTTAGAGGAGAATTGAGTTTTTATGCTGAAGATATTAGCACGTTGGACACGCCGACTAAATTGACCACCTTCCTCCGTTTTTCAAGATTAGCTCTTAACTATATGAATTTTATATAGTTATATCCGGCATCAATGGTTCAATAATCCCCGGTGTAGGGTGATTTTTTACTCCGACGAGTCTAATTACTTCGTTTCTGATTTTTAGCGGTACAATCCTAAAATTCCGGGGCTGATAATTTAATTTGCCCAATCTGAATATGGATAAATGTCCAGTTATTCCATGATTGCAATAAGAGGTTAAGA
>JANYJT010000038.1 GCA_025358395.1 Bacteroidia bacterium | reverse complement strand
GATTTTGCACCGGTTCATGATCCACTCGGCACCGCCTCTATTCTGTTCATTACCGTGGTACACGCCACCCCAGACTGCATAAGGTCCCCAATGGATAAACAGGCCAAAACGAGCTTCACGCCACCACTGCATTCTTTTGTCACGGGCCTCTTTGCTTTCCTGACTGTAGGAAATCTGCAAGCAAAAAAGCGTTACTAAAACGAATAATAAAAGCTTTTTCATAAGGTAATTTTTATTTGTTTGATTGTTTTTTCTGTGACAGATACAATGATGATGGCTGCAATCCTGACTGATTTATGCCTTCCCATTCGCCATCCGGCCGATCTTTAAACCGGCCCGGGTCTTTATCCCCGGTGAGACCGATGCAGTAGTTTTTAGCCGAGACCCAGGGATTTTGAACCGTCGCTGTTTTTACTTTACAATTCCACACTACCTGAGTGACCCCGGCCCAACCATGACCTGATCCATAGTTTCCCCGGTCCTGAATATTGATCTCCCCATCCGTGGTGATGTGGTCGTAAAGTGTACCAACACTCCACCGGTGGTGCGGTCCGATGTCCGCATGGGTATTCCCGGCTTTGCAATTGTAGAACACATTGGGTCCGCAAACGCGGGCGCCGGTAACATAATCATGGCGACCTTCGGTGGTTTCGCAATTCATTACCAGGCACATCTGTCCGTTGATGCTGAATGAGTAACGCCTGCCTCCGGTGATAACCGATTTGGCTTCAAGGCATTTCGAATCAGTTACTGTGATGTATTTACTACCTCCGGCCATATTCACGCAGCCGTTTCCAAAATATTTGGAGACGACATTTCGTACCCATCCCTCTCTGCAGTTCTGAAACTGTATGGCATACCAGCCATGGTCTTCATCGGTTTCGGAGGTAAAATCAGATTTGAAGAGGATATTTTCTATTCCAATCTCACTGATTCTTACGTCGGTAATTTGATAGACCGATCCACCGCCATACAGTTTATCCATTCCCATCACCACGGGTTGATCGATGTGGATTCTGTTCCCCTCAATGGCAGTGATTACCCGTTCAAATTTCAGGTCATATTCACGGGCCTTCCATTGTTTGGTACCCGGGCGTTCAACAATCTGATCCATCTTCAGGTCGTGGATCCATTGGTCGGTTCCTGGCCGAAGCACGATGATGGCATCTCCAACTTTGAACCCCCTGGTACTTTCCAGTAGAAAAGTCGAGCTTCCTGCCGGGACATAAGATTCGGCGATTGCCACCCGTGTCTCCTTCCTTTCTATGGTGGATTTTTCTCCTGAAACAGTCAACAGACTTCTTTGTCCTTTTCCGGTGGCTACCAGGATGGTGCCACTCTCTTCCGTGCCTTCACCTCTCAGAAGGATGCCACTGTCGCGGATGTTGATCTTTCCGGGTATCCGGTAGATTCCTCTTTTTAGCAAGATGGCGCCCCTGAAGCCACTGATTTTCATGGGCATTTTTGCAACCTCATCAATCGCTTTCTGAATAAGATCCTCCGCATCGCCTGATTGTGGGGCGGAAATCGTTTTAACCACTGCTACATCAGGAAGCTCTGAGGCACCTTTATGGTACCCAACTTTGCCGAAATCGGGAATCTGGTCGCCTCGGGAGTCTGGCGTGTAAACCAACCGACCGTTTGATTCATGTACAAATTTTGAATGCCATGGTAGATTTTCCAATTTGGTGAAGCCCATTGCTAAAATGGCTCCGAGGAAAATGACAGTTGTGAATCTAATTTTTCGCATGGGCTCCAACCTTTTCTATCGTGAGAACGTGATTTAAAATTTGGCCGTTTTGCCATTGATCGGCGCCTATATCAAATTTGGATTTACGAGCCTGACCATCAATGTCAACTTCAACAAAAGGATAACTGACCCCTGATGCTCCGACCGCCGGACTCTTGCTTTGGATATGGGCAGTTTCTTTTGCCCCCGGGATCAATAAAGGGTCAGTTTCGGTGTAGCCACCGCTTGGAATGTTGCCAATCCCTTCTGTTTTCCAGATCATATTTCCCTCCCAGACAGCATTAACGATCTCTCCGTCAATCTTTGCCGCGACAGTACCGCCCTGAATGATGTTATTTGCCACCACGATGCAAGTAGCTCCCAATCCATTTTTCCTGCCCTGCATGATCACATTTCTTGCATTGTTGTACAAGGTGTTAAAGCCGATAAAAACGGAATCCGGCCTGTCGTGCGAGGTGAGTTTGTCCTTTGGCACGATGCCATCTCCGTTGCCGATGTTGATGGCCGGGTTACATCTTTCGAAGTAGTTGCTGTAAATTTTGTGGTTATGTCCATAGAAACGGATGCCCTCCGATCCGAGAAAAAAATTGCCATAAACCTGACAACGGTTTCCATGTCTCAGGGAGAGCTCGCTGACACCTTCACCGAAGGTATTAAACCTATAAATGTTGTCGCACGATTTGTTGCAGATGTTCTCATTTTCGCCCCTGGTCTGGATAAACAGATTGTATTCGACCAGTGTATGGGCCGGTGAAAGGCTTCTGCCGCTTAACCCTACCTGGATAGAGCCACAGTTGTTGGCCGTTTCCTTAAAATTGAAGAAATAGTTATGGTGAATCCACGTCCTTTGGGCCATATCGCTCGCACCCGGACCCTGAACAGAGATCATTTGTCCTTCAGTGAATTTGTTTTGGAAAGTGTTGTAGTCGACCTGGCAATCATTTCCCGAGACAGTAAGATAGGCGCCTTTTCCTGTACATTCGAATACATTATGGGAAAAGCGACAAAAGCTGGCTCCTGCTTCGATCTTATTTTTTCCGGCTTCATGGGTGAATTTGAATCCTGAAATCTGGATGTACCGGGAGGTACGACCGATTACGAATCCATCTGTTCCTTTCATTTCAACTCCACCAATTGTCTCGGCGGATATTGTAATTTGTTGATCAGAAACTCCTTGCTTCTCAATAAGAATAGGTGAATCCGTAGTATAAGTACCACTCTTGACCACTATTTTTGATCCGGGTTTTGCCTTTATGATCTCCTCTCTTAATGCATTGATGGAATTGACAGTGACTGTTTGCGCGGATAAAAGACCGGCTGAACCGGTAAGCAGAAGCATCAGACCCAAAAAAAGGATATTATTTTTCATTTTCATATTATTCTAGTTTTTTTCAATCACCTTGGTCGTTTTATTTCCGTACCAACGGGATTTTTATAATCAGCTAATTTTGAAAATTCAAGGCATCCTTTGAATTCTCGTTTGATACAATCCTGAAACAACCGGGTTAATTTTTCCTGCTCATTTTTGTATTCGGGCTTATCCAGGATGTTCTCTGTTTCCAATGGGTCTTTTTCGTAGTCGTACATTTCGCGACCGACTACAAAATGAGAATTGTATGGAAGAAAAGTACGATACGAATTTGAGAGCCATTCGGTGTACCGGAATCTTTTGGTGCGGATCGAATAGCCCATCACCTCTTTCCCGGCAGGATTTTGGCTTAACGCGTAACCCTTTATTTCACTTTCGGGACGGTCAATAGCCGACACGAGGCTTGTGCCGTCAAGATAGGGAGGTACAGGTAAATTCGTCAGATTGCAGAGTGTCGGGAAGATGTCAACAAATTCGGAGGTAGCCACAGGTTTTATTCCGGCCTTCTTACCGGGAATGCTCATCATCAAAAGAGCGTGGGTTGCCTGTTCAAAGTTCGAATTATTATCCCACAACCCATGGTCTCCAAGATGCCGGCCATGGTCACCAAAGAGTATTATGATGGTATTTTTTCGGATATCCAGGCGATCAAGTTCGTTCATCAATTGCACAATCTGAGCATCTACATAGGAGACAGCGGCATAATATCCGTGAATTAACTCCTTCTGCCTGGCTGATGGAAGATGATCAAATTCCTTTTCAGAATAGCTGTCAAACTTTGGAAGGTCGGCATAGTTTTTTAATTCGCCGGAGGGTTGATAGGCAAAGTCCGGACTGTTTTTTGCTTTTTTCTGATAGGTTGCTACTTCAAATTCATTCCTGCTGTAAAGGTCCCAAAATTTTTTTGGAACGACATAAGGAAGGTGAGGTTTTGAAAAGCCGACAGCCAGGAAAAATGGTTTGTCTCCAACGCTTAGGCTATCCATCAATTGTATGGCCATTCCTGTCATTTTACCATCATGGTAAGTATTATCCGGAACATTGGCACATTCCACGCTTTTCCCTTTACCGCCGGCATTCACTTCGCCCGGAAGAAAATATGTCGGGGATTTAGGATCCCGGTAGGGTATACTCCAAGAGGGCGCATCATGTCCGGGACCGGCACTTTCTGTATAAAAGATCTTTCCCATGCCGGCGGTTTCGTATCCCAACGATCTGAAATACTGTGGCATGGTAACAATATTCGGGTTTACCTGCCTTAAATCCGTCTGTAAATCCCAAACTCTGGTTTTATCGGGACGCATACCACTTAGCAGACTTGAGCGGCTGGCGGCACAGGAAGCTTGCTGGCAATAACTGTTCTGAAAGACAATTCCTTCCCTTGACAAACGGTCCATCCCCGGAGTTTTGGCATGTTTGTCTCCATAGGCAGCAATTAATGGTTTAAGATCATCCACCGCAATGAAGAGTATATTAGGCCTTACCGGTTCGTTACTGACTTTTCCGGCATGCGTGGCACCACAGGCAATGTTCAACATTGCCATAGTAAAGCCCACAATTTGAAAAAGTAGTGAGATGTTCATGCTGTTTTTTTAAAATTGAATTTTCTGTTAGGAGCTAAGCATAAGTAACAGGCAGGATAATCTATGAAATCTCCTGGCCTGTTACTGTGCCCAAATTAACCAATCTACTACTAATCCAACGTTAGGAAAATATTGTCCAGATAAAAATTCGATTGTTCATAAACTTCGGTCCATATTCGGCCGAGATTGAGCTTGTCCGGTAAGTTATTGGCCGTTCTCCAGAGCTTGACCGCGTCACTGGTAAGGACAAGTGCCCCATCCAATGAAACATTGATCATAAAATCGGCACCCACTGAGATAGCAATCGGCCTCATGCCGCGGGCATCCGGAGCTTTTGATCCATCCGCGAAGACGAATGGGGTCTTTCTTCCAGTTTCGATGGTTGTCCAGGTTGACAATGAAAATTCTGAGCTAAAGACCTCGTAGGAAAGCGCGTAATTGTTGGCAGTACCGGTGGCAGTTGGCCAGATTTCCAACCTGATCTCCCGGATGTACTGTTTCACTTTTGTTCCATCCCAACGTGCCGGTTTATTGAACTGCAGTCGGTAATACATCGAGCTGGTGGCGCTTTTGTATTTCGTTCTCCAGGCCATATCTGCCTTGAAAGTGAAAGGATTAAACAAAGCGGTATCGCCAAATTCCCTTCTGAAAGACCCTCTTGTATTTGATTTACTTCCGACAAGCATAACTTCGCCATTGGCGTATGTCGCGGTGAAGTTACTGACGGAGAAATTGGTTGAGGCTATTCCGAATTTGTCGAAGAAATAGGCTCCAACGGTCAGCTTTGCTGAGCGTTTTTCGGATTTTCCGTTGCAGTTGACCGTGCATGAGACCGTAAAATCCCCGGCTTTTCGTGGAGCAACCCATACGGTTTGAAACAATCCGCCCGGGCCGGAGAAAGCGCCTTCATCGCACTCCCAGTTGTAGGTTGCACTCGCGAGATCACCCAATTCCGCACCAATCCAAACCTGAACTTTCTGTCCCTGGAAGAATTCGCTGCCATTTTTGGAAAGGGTATCGATACGAACCATTCCATCGTCCTTTTTGCATCCTGAAATGAGTGCCACCAAAAGGAAAAGCAAAATATAAATTTGATTTTTCATGTTCATTAATTTTTTATCGTTGCGGACATTACTTGGTTCCAAGAATTAACCTGGTGGGCGGAATAATGAAATCATCCAGAACATGGATAACACCATTGGTACAAACAATACCTCCGGTCCGGGGAGTGAGATCTACCTTGCGGGAACCGGTAAAGCCATTTACCAGAAATGTCGCGTTACGGTCGTTGACAAGGTGAAAGCTTATTTTTGTAGTATCTCCGGCAACTTTGTATGCCAGACTTGGATAGAAAGTAGCAAAAGTCTTTGAATTGAAATACGATACTTTTTCTGTTACAATGTGGTATTGTAAAAATGCCTTCACCTTTTCGACCGGATAGATATTCCACGAATCCGGCGTAAGGGTTTTGGGTCCTTTTGTCGGATCGGTGGCGCTGTAGTTGGCATTGGGTACCTGGTTACAGGCGAAATAGCTGCCCATCACACTTGGGGCAACGGGGAAGTAGGTCTCGTCCGAGAGAGCCCTGTTGGTGAGCAGCAGAAAGGTGCGGTCCGGTTTGGTGTATTCATCGGCCATGCCGGCATAGGTAACTGCCTCAATCATGCCGGAGAAGATATCCTTTCGGGATTTCATAAAATCCAGGGCATTCATGTTTATGCTGTTATCCCTGAGACCGGATTCAAATTTGAAATCCTTTTGAAGATCCAGCCCTGCAATCTGACATCCTGAAAGGAAAACTACCAGGAGGAGGGCAGGGGCAAAAATGTTGTATCTTATCTTTTTCATAGTACAGATCTTTTAGTTTTGGGTGTAAGGGTCATTTTGTTTAATCAATGGATTGGCCTCGAAAACGGAGGAATGAATCGGGAACAATATTCTGCGTACATCGCCAAAACCCGTTGAAATTCCGCGATCCTTGAGTATCTGATCCATGTAAAGAGTTACTTTATCAGTGCGGACCAGGTCGAACCATCGCTTCCCTTCTCCCCAAAGTTCAAGCTGCCTCTCCAGCAGGATGGCATCTTCCAGCTTACTGGTTGTAGTGGTATTGATCGCCGTAACCGTTTTCATGTAACCATTTCTCTTTCTGATGGTGTTGACAATGTCCATGGCCTCGGTTGCCCTTCCTACCTTGTTGAGGGCCTCTGCCCTTAAGAGCATGATGTCAGAATAGCGGTAAATCGGTATATAAACCTGGCATTCAATGTTGTTGGGATAAATGTATCCACCAAGGTATTTATAGGTCGTGTTGACCTTTGCCGGATCCCATACGGAAAACTTACAGGACTTCATGTTGTTGGATACCAAATTATAAGATTCATAGGTAACTTTGGCCTTGGCACCTATCCAGTACAATTCCAGCGTATCGGTCATGTTCCACCACCTTGCATCGGTGGTTCTGGCGACCAGTGTATCCCAAAGTGGTTGCCTTAGTTTGTATTGATTGGTATTACTTCCTGATCCATAGAATGTTGCTACGCCGTTACCTCCGCCATCCTGCAGATAGTCCCAGTAAAGGTTCAAAATTGCTTCGGTCGAAGTAGCCGGATCAGTAAACATCCTTTTCCAGTCAGCCTGATTGGAAACAAGTGAATATTTATTGAGTGCAATGAGTTTGTCAGAGGCTGAAATGGCACCCGGGTAGTCCTTGAACCACATCGTGACATCCGTTTGCAAAGCGAGTGTAGAGGCGGTGTTAAATTTAAAGATGGAAGGCATGGTTCCATCGAAATTTTTGAGGGCGTTGTCGATGTCGCTTAATATCTGAGCTTTTACAATGTCCACCGGACTTCTTTCGAAAAATTTCTGCTGACCGTCTGCACCTTCATAAGGTTCTGTAATTAAAGGAACGGGTCCCCATACCCTTATCGCATAGAAGTACATGAGTGCTCTCATGGCATAAGCTTGCGCCAGTTGAGAGGCGATTTGAGGTGCTGCCACGCCTGGGATCGCAGGTATGTATTTGATGGCAAAATTAGCACTGGAAATTGTTCTGTAAAGGTTACTCCAGTTTACTTCACCCATGGATGAGTTGAGGGTATTGGAAAGAAAATTCAATTGTCCTGTTCCGGTTCCGCATAATTGTTCATTGTCGGCCCGAACTTCTCCCCAGAGGTAGAAATTGTTACCAAGTGTTTTCTGCATGGCATCGTACATGCCGGCTATCCATATATCCGCATCCTTTGGAGTCTTCCAGAATAATTCTCTGGAAAGCTGTGAAATCGGTTGTTTATCGAGGAATTTCTCACAACCCGCGAACAGAATGCCAATAAAAAACAGGAAGGCTGTTGAAATATTTACTATCTTTTTCATTTGCATCATCTTTTTTAAAAGTTAAGATTAAGGCCAAAACCCAGTTCTCTTTTCCTTGGATAGGAACCGCTGTCCTTACCAGGATTAAGCACTGAACTACTTCCAAGCTCAGGGTCAAATCCTGTATAATTTGTCCAGGTAAAAAGATTGTTCGTATACACATAAGCCGTCAAGCCCTGCAGATAGAATTTTTTTGCAATTTTATTATCAAGCTGGTAGGAAAATCTCAGGTTCCGTAACCGGATGAAGGAGCCATCCTCAAGAAACGCACTGCTCAGCTCACGTGAGGTATTTTGAACAGTTCCTTTTTGCGCGTTCGGTACATCTGTGATCTGTCCAGGGAATCTCCAGGCGTTATAAATTTCATAAGGCTGAGGAGTAACGTTTGAAGTTGAATAGGTGGTCAGCTGATATTTCGCATTGTTGTAGATCTGGTTTCCCCAATTGACATAAAAAGAGAATGACAGGGCGAATCTTTTGTAGTTGATGTTATTGTTCCATCCGCCAAACCAGGAAGGAAGGCCCTTGCCGAGTACACTTCTGTCCTTATCATCGATCACATCATTGTTGTCCAGATTTTGCCAGATCATATCACCTCCTACGAATGGGGCAGATCCAACTTTTAGCTGATAAACCGGATTGGATGACGCGTTCCATGCGAAATCACGGCCATCCTGGTAGGTATAGCCCTGCAAGATGGGTTTGCCATTTTCCTGAATGATAACATTTCCGAGATTGTCGCGTTGAAAATAGGGATTTAAGCGTTGGGTATAATCCTTCGTATAGGCATTCGACTCATCATATTGGTAAACTCCAAGGGCCTTGTACCCGTAAAACTGACCGATTGGCTGACCGGTTGCCACAAGCCATGCGCTGTTCGAAACGTAGTCGCCACCTGCAAGACTCAGAATTTTGTTTCGGTTGACAGAAAAATTGAAAGATGTTTGCCAGGTGAAATCTTTTTTCTGAACGGGGATGGCGGTTACATTTATTTCGTAACCCTTGTTCTCAATGGAACCAAAGTTTACCTTAACGGTGGAATATCCTAATTCAGAGGGCATTAATGAATTGTACAGCAATCCTTTTGTTGTTTTAATGTAGTAATCAGCATTCACGATCAGTCTTCCATCCAGAAAAGTAAGGTCTGCGCCAAGGTTCGTTTGAGAAGTCTGTTCCCATTTGAGGTCGGGGTTACCGAAGGAGGAAGAGGTAGAGATCCCTGATATTCCCTGGTAATAGTTGGAACCGAAGGTATAAAGGTTCAGTGACTCATAATTGCCGATATTTTGGTTACCGGTAATTCCCCAGCTCGCACGAAGCTTGGCATCTTTCAGATATTTTTTTGCAAAACCCATGAATTTCTCATCCGAGATACGCCATCCGATTGATGCGGAGGGGAATGTTCCCCAGCGATTTTTTACGAACCTTGAGGATCCGTCCCGACGAACATTCGAATTAAAGAGGTATTTGCCCTTGTAGCTGTAGCTCAATCTACCAAAAAATCCAATCATCGAATGCGCAGTGCCTGAAGTTGTTGTACCCGCGAGATCCAGGGCCTGAATGGAATTGATGGTCGTAACATCCTCGGTCACATAGTTGGAACCTTTGAAATTCATTGACTCATCAAACCAGTCCTCGAAGATTGCTCCGGCTACTGCAGAGAAATTATGGCTTTTTAATTCCTTGTTGTAGGAAATAAATGCTTCTCCAGCCAGGTTCTTTCCGAAATCCGTTTCATCGCCTCCATCGGCAATCTGTGGAGTAGTGGTCGTCAGGAGGGCAGAATTGAAATAATTCCTTCGGCTGAGCATAAAGTTACCATTCACATCAGCCTGTATTTTCAGGTTCTTGTTAAACTTATATTCCAAGGCCTGGTAGAGTCCGATGTTGTAAATTTTGTAGTCATTTTCCCTGTAATATGCTTCAGCGATAGGGTTCTTTCGGCCACCGATATCGAAGGCATAGGAACCATCAGGATAGTAAAGAATAAACTGAGGAGGCCGTTGCATGGCCTGCTGGATGACCTTTCCCTCATTGATTTTATTGGTATTTTGGTAAGAATAGGTAACCCTGGAAGAAAATTTTAACTTGTTGGAGGCCTGGTATTCAGAGTTGATACGACCACTGAGCCTTTTGTTGAAACTGTTCAAAACGATTCCTGTTTCGTCAAGATAGCCCAGGCTGCTGAAATATTTAAGCTTATCTGAGCCTCCGCTGACACTCAGATCCAGTTGTTTACGCTTGCCAATTTGAGTAATGACATCCTGGTAATCGTTGCTGGCATTGGTGCTGAGACCCAGGGAATCGTTGGCGTTGGTGTACAGGTCAAGCTTGGTCCTGTTTTCAAATAGTTTCCTTTCGAATGCATTGGCCTGAGGAACTTTTCTTGAAAGCATGTTGTAGCTCTGAAGATACCTGACATCCACCTTTGCTTTCCCCTCTTCTCCGGATTTTGTGGTGATGATGATTACGCCGTTGGCTGAACGCGAACCATAGATGGCGGCAGAAGCGGCATCTTTCAATACTTCCATGGATTTGATGTCGTTGGGATTGATAGAGCTGATATCGCTCAAAGGCACGCCGTCAACAACATACAACGGATTGACACCCCCTTCGAAGGTCGAAGTCCCCCTGATCCGGATGGTATTGTCATCGCCTGGGGCGCCAGAATTACTTACCACAAGAACACCCGGGGCTTCTCCCTGTAAAACGTCGTACAAATTGACCGCCTGGCGTTTTTCAATCATTTTATTGTCAATAGAGGTAATGGCACCGGTTACGTCCCTTTTCTTCTGGGTACCATAACCAACTACGATGACCTCATCCAATCCAACAGTTTCCTCTTTCAGTGAGATGTTGATGGTCGTTTTCCCGGTTAGGTCGACTTCCTGTGTTTGCATACCCATGAAGGAGAATACGAGGATCTTGGATTTTGAAGGAATTTTGAGTGAATAATTGCCGTCAATATCAGTGGTTATCCCGGTCGTAGTACCTTTTACTACGACCGAAACCCCTGGTAAGGGAGTATTGTCGGCTGCTCCTACTACTTTTCCCCTGACGGTAATGTCCTGGGCTTTCGCATGGAATGCAAGCAATATCATCGCCATGACAAGAAATGGAATGATCTGCCTCCTAAAAAGACGTTGCTTCATAAATTGAGATTTAAATAGTTTGTGATGGAAAGTTACCTCGCACGGTTGGGAGATACTACCAATATTCAATCAAAAAATTGAAACATCTGTTCAAACTTGAACAATTTGATCAAGCTTGAAGGAAAAATGCAAGAAGAGAATGCGGGTTTGAAATAAATTGACTCGACAATGAATAAAATTCACCTTTACATTACTAGTTTTTTCTATTTTTGAAGAACCATCATTTATCAAATGAGTTTTCCCGGAATGCTGTACCGTGTTGTTTTTTTGTGTTTACTGGTGTGTCAGGCATTCATTTCAAATTCTGAAATCCAGAACCTTCCATTTAGGCGGATTTCGCCTGCAGGAGGTTTTACTTTATCGCCGGTTCTCGATTTAGCAGAGGATAAGCAAGGATTTATTTGGTTTATTACCAGGGAAAAACTTTACCAGTATAACTCGCAGGATTTCACAAGCTTCGAGCCAAAATACCAATCTGCGGTCTCTCATACCAACAACTACCTAACTTGTCTGCTTATTGACAGGTCGAATTCCATATGGATTGGCACCAATATCGGGGTCACAAAATTCAATAAGAATAACTGGCAAATTGATGCGGTAAAATTGCTCGACAAGGAGATGCCGGAGAAATCACTCTTTCCAACCAACCTGAAACAAAACAAAAGAGGCGAAATCTGGATGGTTGAAAGCAATAATCTTGCTTCAATTGATTCGGTCTCCAAAGAAGTGAAATACATCGCTATGAACAATTTGCGTATCCATGTGAATGCTTTTTGCTTTGATGACCAGGATAATATCTATGCTGCCAATAATGCCGGGGAATTGTTTTCAATCAACACCCAAACCTTCGTGGCAACAAAAATGCCGATCGATATTTCACCGGCAAAATTATTCGGCATATACCTGATAAATAATATATTGTGGATTTCCATGGATGGGTTTGGACTTCAACGGTATTCCAGGGACGGTACACTAATTGACAGTTATTTTACCAAAAATGACAAAACGTCTGATTCCTTTTCAAACAGGATCAGGGATATCATTCAGACAACCGATGGAAAAATCTGGATTGCTACCTACAAGGGATTGATCGCATGGCAGGAGGGAAAATTTAACCAGTACATTTCCGATTTTGACAATTCTTTTTCCTTGCCTGATAACTCAATTACTGCCTTGATGGAGGACAGGCAGAAGGGCTTATGGATTGGAACCTGGAGAGGTGGAGTAGGCTACCTGAACAATTTTGCCAATACTTTTGAGACATATCTGCATTCGCCCCACGAAAATTCCGTGAGCGGCGATCTCATTAATGCGATTGCCGAAGATTCGAAGGGCTTAATTTGGATTGCAACGGATGGCCAGGGACTTGACCTCTTCGATGAACAAAATAAAGTATTCAGGCACATCGAATTGAAAGGTGATAAAAATGCTGCCGTCAGCAATATCAAATGTATCCTGAAAAACAAGTCAGGAGATATCTGGATCGGTACTTACGGGGAAGGCGTTTTCAGGCAAAAGCACGGGGAATCAACGTTTAAACCACTTTTCCTGGAAAGCAGTAATGTCTACGATATGGTTGAAGACAACCGGGGGATTTGGATTGCGACGTATGGCTCCGGTCTATACTATTATAAGTACTCGGATGAGACACTTGAACAATGCGCTCTGCAAAATAGCAATTCCACCTCTCAACCTTCAAACAACCTCAGAAAACTGTTTATTGATACGGGTGGAAATTTATGGGTCCTTTCCACAAGCGGACTTTTGATCAAATCCTATGGAAAGAGTCTATTTGAGCCGCTCTTTCTTGACAATGATTCAGTCAGGGGATCCACACAAGTCTATACCATTTCCGGCGGTCCGGATGGTTTGATTTGGCTCGGGACTGACCAGGGGATTTTTTCAGTTACCCAGACCAATGCTGTCAAGCGTTATCCCATTGTTTTCAATGGAAAGCCCGTTTCTGTTTATGGGCTGGTTTTCTCAGGTAAGGAGACCATATGGATCAGTTCCAACTATGGCATTTTCTCTTATAATATCGTAAATGGGAAGATGATGAACTACGGTTTGGCTGACGGACTTCATGGTAATTTGTTCAACGCCGGAGCTTTGTGCCGGACTTCATCAGGAAAGATCTATTTTGGAAGCACGACAGGCCTTGTGGCATTTAGTCCGTCAAGCATTCAAGTCAATCCCTATAAACCTAAAGTCTATTTTTCCAGGATTTTTATCAACCACAAAGAGATACTTCCCGGGCAGGAGAATTCACCACTTGAAAAGCCCCTGTACGAAACGGATAAAATCAGAATGGAACCCAGACAGAATTCATTTAGCATTGAATTTGTCGCGCAAAACTACCTGAATCCGCAAAAAAACCAATTTCGTTACCGGTTGAAAGGATTTGATCCAAATTGGGTTGATGCCGGATCTCAAAATAAAGCAACCTACACCAATATCTCACCGGGAGAATATATTTTTGAGGTGGTTGCCTGTAACAATGACATGGTCTGGAACGTGGATCCAGCAAAATTAATTATACAGATTCCCAGGCCATTGCTTTTGAGCAGATTGGCTATGGTCATCTATTTATTTTTGATAATAATGCTGGGCATACTGGTTCGGGCAATCATCCTTTATCGGACGAAGCTTGAGCATCAGATTGAAATTGAAAGGTTAAAACGATTGGAAGAGGAGAAATCGCATCAGAATAAACTGAACTTTTTTACAAATATCTCACACGAGCTCCGGACACCACTTACATTGATAACTGGTCCGGTAGAGTCGCTGATGAAGTTTCCCGGACTCGATCAGGTTGCTTTTAATCAAGTATCATTGATTAGGAGGAATGCAGGGAGATTGTTGAAGCTGATAAATCAACTACTGGAATTCAGGCAGATAGAGGAAAATCGGACTGAATTGAATGTTTCAAATACGGATATTGTAATTTTTGTACATGAAATTTATGATTATTTCATCGATGTAGCCAGACAGAAGAATATCAACTATGTTTTCATAACGCTGAATGAACACATTCCACTCACATTTGACGCTGAGAAAATTGATAAGGTGGTTTTCAATCTGCTGTCCAATGCCTTTAAATTTACTCCTGAGAAAGGTACCATTGAGGTTGAAATATCGGTTGGACAACACTCCGGTTCTGCCCTGACATCTGGGAATGTGATGAAAATTGGTGAGCTGAAAACCAAAGAATTTGTACAGATATCGGTTAAGGACAACGGACCGGGCATTGAACAATCAGCCATCGAAAAGGTGTTTGATCGCTTTTACAGGATAGAAAACCACGAAATTCCGCACAGTGGAACCGGAATAGGACTTCATTTAACCAAGCATCTGATCCTGATGCATGAGGGCGAAATTGAACTTGAATCGGAATTGGGCAGAGGATCAGTTTTTCGAATCAGGCTTCCGTATGTGGAGGAGATAAAATCAGAGCTAATCCATGAGAATGAGATCAGGCAGCCGGTTCACCCATATCATGAAGAAAATTTCAACTTCAGGGAACCGGGAAACAACCTGGCCTTCGTCGAAAACTGGAACAACCAGAATAAGAATCAAAGAAAGCCGGAGAAAATCGTACTTATCGTTGAGAACCACCCGGACATGAGTAAATTTATCAGTCAAATTTTGGAGGATGAATACCGGGTCATTCTCGCAACCAATGGTAAGGAGGGAGTGGAGAAGGCCCAAGTTTACTTACCTGATCTGGTCATTTCGGACGTCATGATGCCAGGGAAGAACGGGATTGAGTTGGTTCAGGAATTGAAAAATAATTTGAAAACAAGCCACATTCCCATCATTTTGCTAACCGCCCTTACATCTGTGGAAAATAAGATTGAAGGATTTGCTTCCGGGGCAGACGAATATATCGAAAAGCCTTTTAACAGCGAGATACTTAAGGCACGAATCAAAAATATTTTCGCCAATCGTGCGGTTATGCAGGAGTTTTATGTAAATAGAATTGCCCGGGGACTTGAAAATGAACTGCTGGATACTCCCGATCAAAAGATGATGGCCAAAGCAATTCGTTTTGTGGAGAAAAACCTGACAGACGAAAAACTGGATATTGAACTATTGTCCAGTCATCTTAACCTGAGTCAAAGTACGCTGTATCGTAAACTAAAGACCTTGACGGGCAAGTCG
The DNA here is from genome assembly GCA_025358395.1 of Bacteroidia bacterium. The sequence continues at coordinate 3,796 of JANYJT010000038.1, read as the reverse complement.
GCAAATGATTTTATTCGGACCATTCGTTTGGAATATGCAGCCAGACTGCTCAAAGAAGGTGGCAACAACATAGAAGAAATCAGCACTTTGTCCGGATTCAATTCCCATTCCTATTTTACCAGATCATTCAAGGAACATTTTGGAATGACCCCCAGTGAGTTTATCTCCTTAAACTAATTGCAACAGTTTTTCCGGCTTCTCCTCCTTTGGGAAGAGTGATATCCAATATCGATTTTAATTGCTCAGTTTTCAAAATGACCGCCGGGTTATCCGTTTTATATTTACCTTCCAGTGTCAGCCTGATTTATGTCAATTTCCGGGTTGGGTCTGAAATTGAAATATTTAAGCTCTTTTTTCCCTTTTTTACCATGATGACACAGGGTTTATCCACTTGATCATATCTCCAACGTATGCCAGTCCGTAGTTGCCAAACTGGATCTGAGGTCCATGCTGGTGGAAGGAGCCATCCGGCTGAATGCCCTCCTCCAGACTGACTTTCAGCTCTTCCTGAATAGGAGCCGGATGCCAGTCTCCTCTTTGTTTTCTGGCATAATCAACATCCGGCCAGGCACCCTGGTCGCTAAGTTTTTCGGTTATTTTCCTGACATTGTCATCTTCAGGGGCATTTTTAAAATATCTGACCAGACATTTGCATGCAATTGCTCTAAATCTGCCGAATAATCAGCACTCTTTTGTGCTTCGCTTACCAAGGAAAACATTAGGATCAGCGAAACTGTCAGAGAAAGAATGTATTGTATTTTCATATTAATTTCTTTTCAGTAAATAATAAAAATTACCATTTTGAAAGTGAGGTAACAGTAGAATAGGTTCCTGTACCTGCAGGCCATTGTGGTGCGAGTAAAATCGAGAAAGTTATGTTGCCGGTCGTAGCAGGTGTTTTAGCCATCAGGCGACTAACTCCGGTATTTGTCTTTTGGGGAGCCACTTGTTGGGCTGATTCGATGCTAAAAACCGCATTTGATGGTGAAAGGATCCGGGCAGTGAGTTTTTTCCCGCTAAGTGTAAGCTCTGCCTCTTTTGTACTTATCAGGATGATGGTGGCATCGGTGGTCATGCCCCAGGCTATTGTCGCCGATTTGGAGAGTATAAATTCATCCTGGATCAGGACTGATTTCCGGCCGTCTACCACTTTCATTCCCCGTTGTACCGAACTCGCGAAATCTTTGTATGCCTCGGTAAAATCAAGAATTGTGAAAGGTTCTGAAACGGCTTCGGCATGTTTGATAAATTTGGAGGTAGCATCCTCCCTTTGGTCAAGTCCGTTAAGCAACGGAAGATTGTGACTGAGAGACCGGAGCCGGTAGTATGTGTACCTTTTTGCGCCAAAATAGTCAGGCAGGTTGTAATCGTCCGATCCCAGGTCACGTGCCCAGCGAAAACCAAGAGCATCCATTTCGAAATTTCCAAGGTCCAGATGGGCATGGTTAACTTTGTTGTAACCGGCTTTGATGCCGATCCACAGGGCATTCGGGTCGGTCCAGGAGCTGCGTGAGAAATAGAGGGCGACGCTTCCACCGAAATATTTATCGAGATCCCTTTGCGCGGCTGAATTGGCATATGGACGGTACCAGATCACGTCGTATACATTGGCCGTTGCACCCGTGAGCTGGTCGTGCACAAAATCGGAGAAGTGGTTGTTGTTGTATATTCCGGCCAGCCACATATCGGTGTGCGGTGCACCCAACTTTGATTTTTCTCCGGCATCGGCATAGTTCAGCATGTATCCGGTCGGACCGGCCGAATAGATGGGAAAATAGCCCGTGATGCTCATTCCCGGTATGAGGGTCAAGCTGAAATTATCACCCAATGCCGATTGAAGCGCCGCGATGCCATATGCAGTATAATCCGAGGCATAGCTCCAATAGCCCGGGCCTTCACCCCAAACTCCGTCGGGGCCGTAGGATTTAAGTGCATAGGGCAGGTTCTCTATGGCTTTCGGAAGGATGTACAAGGCCGGGTCCGGGTCCGTTTCGGCGACAGCGAGCGCACCGATAAGTAAGCCACTGTTGCATACCTGGTTCCAATTGAATTCGGATTTCGTCCACCAGGCGTTTGTGGCATAGGCCTTCTTTCCTTCTTCGAGGCCGAGAAGCAACAGTCGCGATTTAATGTAATCACGCGTTTGCAAGTCCATTTTGTTGTACAACCAATCGTACCCGATAGCTACTGCATGGCTCATTTCGGCCACATCCAGAAAGTGGGAAGGGTTCCAGTCGGCGAAAGCGCACACCGTTTTCATGTTCGAAATCGCACCGTTGAGATATTTCTCGTTGCTTGTCCAACGGTAAGCAAATGAGAGGTTGTAAATCCGGCTGAGTGCTTCGCGGCTTTTATCAAGCAACCTGGGTCCAATCAGAATGTGCTCGATGACTGCCTTGTTCAGGTCTTTGTCGGCTTGCGCCACCACATCATCAGCATATTTTTTCAATTTTGTATCTGAAAAACTCAGCGATTTCAGCTCTTGCAGCCTTGTATCTGAAAGCAGTAACCTGGGATGTGCTTTTTGAAGGGTTGTCAGGATCCCTGTTAATTTTATCTCTACAGGAGGCTTAACCGGTGGATCAACCTCGGCGGATGTATCTGACTTCTTGCAAGATGACTGGATCGAAAATAGCGCTATCAGAATAAAAAGGATATAGAATCGGGAGGGAATTTTCATGGAATTGCAGATGCTATGTTACGTTTTTTTTTAATTCCGGCAGGAATCCAATGTTTTATGAAAAAGGTAAATTGGGATGAACATGCCCTAATTGGGATGAAAAGCCCTCAATGTTTGGTTTTCTCAACTATTACCGCTTTGCTGTTCAGAAAAGGAACCTCAATGATCCAGGATTCTTTTCCCGGTTCGGTTACTTTAACTTTGACGGCATCGGCATCCTTGTTCAATATTTTAGCCTGAATGTTGGGGACCGCTCCTCCCAATGGCCATAAGATCCAGACAAAGGTATCATCAGATTTCAATTCCTGAGCGTAAATTGCTGTTATATTTGGTTCGAATTTATTGTATTCTTTGCTGTACCAGCCTTGTTCTTTTTGCAGATTTCGGCAAAGAGGTTGAAGTTGGAAAGAGCCACAAGGTGATAACTGGAAGTCAGTTCGGTTTGAACGCCATCTGGGTAGACCTGTTCCTTCATGCCGGCCACCATGGTTTTGATGGAATAATCCATCCAGGCAGGAGATTTCCGATACTCTGGCCAGGAAGATGCCGCCGTGGCCAATCCTGAAATCTCCATGGTGAGCCAGTTGCCTTGTGCATGGAAATTTCCGGCATAGGGGGCATGCTGTGGAATGCTGCTTAAGATCAAGTCTTTGGTGAATTGATCAATATAATTGGCATATTTTGGGTTTCCGGTATCTAAATAGCTTCTCACAAGACTATTGGAAAGGGCAGTTTTTACTTTCTCCAGTCCCGGGTAGTCGAGGTTGAGGTTCAGAAAGATGGATTTGATCTGGTGCGGATACCCGGTACAAACCTCTTCGACTGTTTGAATATTCTGCCATTTTGCCTGGCCAACAGACACCTGAAAAATCAATAGGAGTAAGAGAATTATAATTCCTGATTTCATCTGTAATGATTTGTTTTTTATTTGCTTCTGAATGACCACAAATAGGTTTAAGGTTCCTGTGTATATATTCTGGTGGGTATCGCATTTGATTACCAGTTAGCAAGATTCTTATCGAATTTTATCCCGGTATTTTTACTTGTGCCTGGAACCAGAAATACCTGAATTGTCTGCTTCCGGTTGGGTTTTAATTGAAATTCGAAACCTACCAA
>JANYJT010000015.1 GCA_025358395.1 Bacteroidia bacterium | reverse complement strand
ATAGTCATTTTCCCTGCTTCCAGCCCAGCAAAGGTGGGTATGCGGATCAACGAATCCGGGTAGTACGATCAGGTCTGAATCAATGAAGTGTAGTTCAGAATTGGTGGAAATATATCTGGTGCAAAGGTCTTTAAATGCACCCACCTCCAATATTTTTCCATCCTGGTATGCAATTCCGGCTTCCGCAATCACCTCCAATTGTGAATCCTTCAGACTGCCTTTCAATGGAAGGTTATCCATCGTTAGAAGCTGCCTGAAAGGACCGGAAATATGGATGGTCGGAGTATTCATTATGTCTTTTTTTAGTTTGAAGGGTTTATGAAGTTTAAAGATTGTTTATAGGGTTTGAAATTTCAAACAAATTATTTCAATTCCATCCCAAACCGATGGAGCGTTTCCGTAGCCTCGTCATAACCTGCATCGTGATGTCTGAAGATTCCCATGGCCGGATCATTGTACAAAACCCTGCGAATGCAATCAGCTGCCCGATCGGTTCCATCAGCCAGGACAACCATTCCGGCATGCTGGGAATAACCCATCCCAACTCCCCCACCGTGATGAAAGGAAACCCAGGTGGCTCCACCGGCAGTATTGGACATCAGGTTGAGCAGTGGCCAGTCGGATACCGCATCGCTACCGTCTTTCATTTTTTCCGTTTCGCGATTTGGCGAAGCGACCGATCCGCAATCGAGGTGATCGCGACCAATCACGATGGGCGCTTTCACCTTACCGGTCTTGACCAGGTCATTGAATATAAGTCCGGCCTTCTCCCGTTCGCCCATTCCCAACCAGCATATTCTGGCCGGTAGTCCCTGAAATGAGATGCGTTCCCTGGCCTTTTTGAGCCAATTGATCATGTGATGATTGTCGGGAAACGCCTCGACCAATGCCTGATCAGTTGCATAAATATCTTCAGGATCCCCCGATAGGGCTACCCAACGGAACGGACCTTTACCTTCACAAAACAGTGGCCTGATAAATTTTGGGGTGAAGCCATCGAAGTCATAGGCCTTTTTCTCACCGCCCTGCCGGGCCATTTCACGCAAATTGTTGCCATAATCAAAAGTGATACTTCCGAGATTCTGCAATTGCAGCATCAGTCCGACGTGGCGGGCCATGCTCTTCAAGGAGCGTTCCCGGTAGGCAGTTGGATCTGCTTTCCTTAACCTGACAGCCTCTTCCAGCGAAATTCCATTCGGCACATAGCCGTGAAGCGGATCATGCGCAGAGGTCTGATCGGTCAACACATCCGGAACAATACCATCATTCAGGAGATTTTGCAGGGTATCACCGATGTCTGCCACCAATCCTACCGAGATGGCTTCCCCTTTCTCTTTTGCCTTCAGAACAAGATCTACAGCTTCACGGTAGGTATAGGCGATGTAATCAATATATCCGGTTTGAAGCCGCTTTTTGATCCTTTCGGGATCTACATCCACGCCAAGGAAAGTGGCGCCCGCCATGGTGGCCGCCAGAGGTTGTGCTCCTCCCATACCACCTAATCCACCTGAAACCAGCAATTTATGTTTCAGATCGTTGTTGAAATATTTCTTTCCACAGGCAACAAATGTCTCATAGGTTCCCTGCAAAATACCTTGACTGCCAATATAAATCCAACTCCCGGCGGTCATCTGACCATACATCATCAATCCATCCTGTTTCAGTCGTTCGAAATGCTCCCAGGTTGCCCATGCCGGCACAAGGTTACTGTTGGCAATCAGAACCCGTGGTGCAGAAGGATGTGTGCGCACTACGCCGACCGCCTTGCCTGACTGTACCAGCAGTGAATGATTTTCATCAAGGCTGAGCAATTCTTTGATAATCTGCTGCAATGCCTCCTTGTTACGCGCCGCCTGACCAGTGCCCCCATAAACCACCAACTCATTAGGATTCTCGGCGACTTCGTAGTCGAGATTGTTTAGCAACATCCTCAGCGGAGCTTCAGTTTGCCATGATTTCGCATGAAGCTGATTGCCCCGCGGAGCCCTGTAATTGGGATGGTTCGCGTATTTATCAATAAATTCCGAAAAGTTCATCCGCTTCGTTTTTAAGTGGAATTCCGTACCCTGAAGCCACTTCTCCTGAGCATTTTACCAACGATTTGTCTTTGACCATATCGATGGCTTTGTTCATCTCCTCGGACATCACATGGTCTGACTCAGCGAAGGGTATTTGATCCCGGACCAGGTCGTGGCAGGCTTCAAGAATCAAACTGGACTTCAAGGGCTTTCTGAAATCGAAACCCTGAGCAGCGCAAAAGAGTTCAATACCAAGAATTTTTTCCAGGTTGTCAAGGATCATCAAGCATTTGCGTGCGCTGATGGAACCCATGCTGACATGATCTTCCTGCCCGAGAGAAGTTGGAATGCTATCCGCGGAAGCGGGAAAACAGAAAGATTTGTTCTCACTAACCAGGGCAGCAGTGGTATATTGCGGGATCATGAATCCGGAATTGAGTCCGGTTTCGCGCATAAGCAATTGCGGTAATCCGGGGATTGTATCATGGAGGGAAAGGTAGATCCGCCGATCGGCAATATTGCCTAGTTCGGCCGCTGCGACGGCAATGTAATCGAGGGGAATGGCCAGCGGCTGACCGTGAAAATTGCCTCCGGAAATGGTGCTGCCGTCTCTGAGAAGAATCGGATTGTCGGTGACAGAATTCAGTTCAATGTGCAGCATCTCTTTGAGGTGGAGAAAGGCGTTCCGCGATGCGCCGTGAACCTGAGGAATGCACCGAAGAGAATAAGGATCCTGAACCCGGGTACAGTTTTTGTGAGATTGAACCATTTCGGAGTCTGCCAGGAGCAACCGCATCCGCTCTGCGACATAAAGCGTTCCACGATAGGGTCTTAACCGATGAAGTTCTTCCGTAAAAGTCTTAACTGAGCCAAGCATTGCTTCCAGGTTCATGGCTGCCACCAGATCGGCATTGTCGAGGCAGTTCTGAAACCTCTCCACAACTTTAACAGCGTGTGCAGCAATGAATTGTGTACCATTGATCAGGGCAAGTCCCTCCTTGGCTCCCAAGTCAACCGGCGCCAATCCAAATTTCTGAAGAACTTTACCCGCGTCAACTTTTTGCCCCTCGAAATAGACAGAGCCCAGTCCGATCAATGGTAAAAAAAGATGGGACAATGGCGCCAGATCACCTGATGCACCTACAGATCCCTGCGAGGGCACTACCGGGATAATGTTGTTATCAATGTGCCAGATAATTCTGATAAGCGTGCTCATGGCAATGCCGGAATAACCCATGGCGAGAGCATGAACCTTGAGAATCATCATCAGTTTTGCAATCTCCGGTTCGATTGCATTGCCAACTCCTACGCTATGGCTCTTTAGGATATTGTATTGCAGGGTTTTGGTGTCCTTCTCTGATATAACCTTGGTACAGAGTGGTCCGAAACCTGTGTTGATGCCATAAACGCTTTGATGGTCTGCTACAATCTCTTCCACCCTTCGCCTGCTATTTTCGATCAAAATGATGGCATCGGGCATGATCCTCCCGGTCAGTTTTCCGGAAGCAATTTGAAGTGCTATCCCGGTAGTTAGCTGATCTTCACCATAATTAAAATAACCCATTGAATTGTGCATTGATCTTGTCAATGATTTTACTTAGATCTTCCTGGTTTTCTTCAAAATTCAGATTGTCAACATTAACAATCAGCATTTTGCCCAATGTATATCTTGACGACCAGGCCTCATAACGCTGGTTCAGCTGACTGAGGTAATCCAGTCTGATGCTGCTCTCATAATCGCGGCCTCTTTTTTGGATATTGTTAACCAATGTTGGTACGGTAGCCCTGAGGTAGATCATTAAGGTTGGAGCCTTAATCAATCTGCTCATCAGGGAAAAAAGTTTGTGGTAATTGGCAAAATCACGCGAGCTCATCAATCCCATTTCGTGCAGGTTGGGAGCAAATATTTCGGCATCTTCATAGATGGTGCGGTCCTGGATTACTGTCTTGCCACTGTCCCTGAAATCGAGAACCTGAGTAAATCTTGAATTTAAAAAGTAGACCTGGAGGTTGAACGACCATCTAAGCATATCATGGTAGAAATCATCCAGATAAGGGTTGCTATCTACGTCTTCATAATGTGCCTCCCAACCATAATGCCGGGCGAGCAAACGGGTAAGAGTTGTTTTTCCGGCACCGATATTCCCGGCTATCGCGATGTGCTTGCTTGTTGGTTCTCTTTTCATGAATGAAAAATTATGAGTTATGAGTTATGAGTTATGTCGCTGTGATCTTGATTGGAGCGTTCTTTACTTAATCCTTTTTACTTTATCCATTATCCTTGCTTTTATGAAGAATGAATAAAAGTTCATCCAGAAATTCCCGGTCATTAGAAAGTCTTGGGACTTTGTTTTGTCCTCCCATCTTGCCCTTTTCGCGCAACCATTGGAGGAATGTGCCTTTTGGCACAACTACAACTGTCGGTCTGTCCAGAGTAACGCTTTTGAAGCGTTTAGCCTCATAATCAGAATTGAGCTCCTGTAATCTGCGGTCTAATATATCGGTAAATTTTTCCGGACTATCCGGTTCCTTTTCAAATTCGATGATCCATTCGTGTGAACCTTTCTTGGCTGTGTCGCTCATAAAAATTGGTCCGGCACTGTATTCGGTAATGACTGCACATGTTTCACAACAAGCGGCTTTCAATGCACGTTCCGCGTTGTCAACGATAATCTCTTCCCCAAAAGCATTGATGAACTGCTTTGTGCGTCCGGTTATCCGAAGCTTGTATGGATTTTTAGAGGTAAACACAACTGTATCTCCAATCATATACCTCCATAATCCGCCATTCGTGGAAATGACGATCGCATAATTAATGCCGGTTTCGACCTCCCAAACCGGAAAGGCTCTGGGAGTCTCCGAATTAAGCTCATCCATTGGAATGAACTCGAAAAAGATACCATAATCAAGCATCAGCAACATATCCGGTGAGGCGGGATCATCCTGAATGGCAAAAAATCCCTCCGATGCGTTGTAAGTCTCCATGTAATTCATCTTTTCGGAAGGAATCAGCTTTTTAAATTGCTCACGATAAGGTTCAAAGGCAATCCCACCATGGATAAAGACTTCAAGATTGGGCCAGACCTCAAGCAAATTGGATTTTCCTGTACATTCCAGAATATATTTCATTAGAACCAGATTCCAGGAAGGTACACCGGCAAATGAGGTAACATTTTCGTGGATGGAGGTCCGTGCAATCTCTTCAATCTTCTTCTCAAACTGTTCAATTAAGGCAATCTCGGTAGGTGGAGTTCTATGAAAATCAGTCCAAAAGGGAAGATTTTCGATCATAATAGCGGATAGGTCACCGTAGAAACAATTGCTGTTCATACTGCTAACCCTGTGACTGCCACCTAATGTCAGGCTCTTTCCGGACAAAACACGGGTTTCCGGGAAATTGTTGTAGTAGATTGCCAACACATCTTTGGCACCCTGAAAATGGCATTCGTCCAACGACTCTTTCGAGACCGGAATAAACTTGCTTTTTGCATTGGTGGTACCGGATGACTTGGCAAACCATTTGATATCTCCGGGCCAAAGAACATTCTTTTTGCCTTCAATCATCTGAGTAATGAATGGCTCAATTTTCTCGTACGTTGAAATAGGAACTCTTTGTTGAAAATCTTTGAGAGAGGCAATAGACTCATATTGATACTTCTTTCCCCATTCGCAATTCTCAGCTGATCCAAGAAGATCAAAAAGCAACTCAACCTGAATTTCCTTAGCATGTTCACGGTAGAGTTCAATTTGATAAATCCTTTTGTAATTTATCCAGTTTATGATTGAATTGACAATGGTCATGAAGTCTGGTTAAAGGTTGCTCAATGTTATATTATGGAGGTTAAAACTACTAATTTTCGTGCAATCAGAAGATGTGAACATTTAATTTTTTAACTTTATTCCCTTCAATACTTACTCATGAACATCATAGACCTGATCCTGATCATTATCCTCGTAGCCGGCGCCATTCATGGATTTGTTAAAGGCTTTTTTGTTGAGTTTGCCTCAGTTGCAGCCATCGTTCTTGGGGTTTTGTGTGCCATGATGTTTTCAGATCATCTTGGAACATGGCTATCCGGTGTGGTACATTGGAAACCTTCTACTATTAAGGCTGCTGCTTTCTTTATCATTTTTATTGGAGTGCTCATTACTGTACACCTGATTGCAAATGCCCTTGAGAAATTTGTTCGTGCCATAGCCCTTGGAATTCTCAGCCGGATCGGAGGGGCAATTTTTGGCGTTATAAAAACTGCATTTATCCTAAGCTTCTTGATGTTCCTGGTCGCTCGCATCGAATCCTACGATGTGACCATCATACCAAAAGAGCCCAAAAGTAGTTCGAGATTTTATGCTCCTATCGAAAAATTGGCGCCAAATCTCTTGCCCTTCCTGCGTGAAGAGAAGGATGAGGTACAGAAGAAGATTGTATCTTAAAAGGATAAAGGATAAAGTTAACTCTATCCTTTATCCTTTTACCTGAAGCCTTCTGATTTTCTCTGAGAAATCCTTCCAAAATTTCATGTGAAACGCCATGCTCTTCTCCTTAATTAATTGTTCATTGGGAGAATAGTCGTTTCCGGGGGTGTTGGTGAAGCGACTTCCTGGTAAGTAAAGTGTGGATTGTTCAGGGTGAAACTGTACTCCAATTACCTCTTTAAAAATTTTGTGTTGAAGTCCTTCGACAACCTTTCCATCCATAGAAGTAGCAATTACCTCCAGATTTTGTCCCATTTTGCCGACAGCCTGATGGTGAGAGCTCAGGACATAAGGCTGCTGTTGCTCCAGGCTTTGATTAAGCTCTCGAAGATACCCTTTTGAGCTGAACAGTATCGGGTGAAGAAATCCCCATGACAAATCACAGCTTGGATTCAATTGGGTATTGTAGTTGCGATGACGGTTTTTGGCATCGATAGCCAGCATCCCTTCGGCAGTGGAAATGTGGTATATTTCTACCGGAATGTCCTGCACAAGGGTTCCGCCGGCTGCCACATTCATGGTTTGCATGCCCAGACAGAATCCACGTACGATCAGATTTGGTTTCTGCAGAAGTAAGGGTTTAAAGCCTGGATTCCGGCTTCCACCAATCAAATGAAAAAACAGGGAAGTTTCCATTAAATGACGGTTGGGGTCTGTTACTTCTGTCAAAAGATGTTGTTTTTCGCCATAGATAGCAGGTTGAATATCCGGTCCGCCGAAGAATAGAATTGCATCTGCATCCTGGACGATCTTTTTAAATGCCGGTGTGCAGGCGTTCTCATGGTAGATATTTTGTACGTTGAGTTCTCCACTTATCTTCATGAGTGAATAGTGGGCAACCTTGTTATCTTTCAGGAATGCTTCCGACTGGGAATAATCATATACTTCCTTTTCATGGTAAACTCCCACCATCTCCATATCCGGAATGTCTATGACTTTCAGTTTGATCAGTTCAAGCATATTCTCAATATTCCCGACAGTTGGTTGAAGCAGGAAAACCTTGTGTTGGGCAATTACCGATAAAATTGAAAATTGCAGGATCAGCAGCAGGAACAGGGTTCTCCGAAGAGTCAGCGTTTTTTTCATAATTTATAGTTTATCAATAATTCCTAATTTGTTTATGCGCCTTAAAGGTTTGAAGGGTTTATGAAGTCTAAAAATTGTTTATCGGGTTAAACATTTCAAATATTTCAAATATCGGAAAACTTTGTCTGATTATCAATTCAATTTTCACCGGCCGGAATAATGCGCTATTTTTACCAAAAATTTCGACAATGAACTTTGTAGAAGAACTTTCGTGGAGAGGCATGATACACGACAAGATGCCCGGTTTAGATGAGCAACTGGACAAGGAGCTGACAACAGCCTATGTCGGAATTGACCCCACGGCAGATTCTCTGCATATCGGTCATCTGGTAGGCGTGATGATGCTGAAACATTTTCAGGTCGCCGGGCACAAACCGATTGTCCTGGTAGGAGGTGCTACCGGAATGATTGGCGATCCTTCCGGGAAATCGCAGGAGAGAAATTTGCTCGACGAACCCACTTTGCGACACAACCAGGAGTGTCTGAAAATGCAGCTGACCCATTTTCTCGACTTTGACTCAAAAGCGCCTAATGCGGCTGAGATGGTCAACAACTACGATTGGATGAGTACTTTTACCTTTCTGGATTTCATTCGGGATATAGGCAAGCACCTTACTGTCAATTACATGATGGCAAAGGATTCGGTCAAAAAAAGGCTCGATTCTGACAGCGGCTCCGGGATGTCGTTCACAGAATTCACTTACCAATTGGTTCAGGGAGCAGACTTTCTGCATCTCTATCAGCACAACAACTGCAAATTGCAGATGGGCGGATCCGATCAGTGGGGAAACATCACAACCGGAACCGAATTGATCCGTCGAAAATTGAGTGGAGAGGCGTTCGCGCTTACCTGTCCTTTGATCAAAAAAGCCGATGGCACCAAGTTCGGAAAGACCGAATCGGGCAATGTCTGGCTTGATCCTGAACGCACTTCACCCTATAAATTTTACCAGTTCTGGCTTAACACATCAGATGAGGATGCACAGAAATACATCAAAATATTCACTCTTTTACCGAAAGACGAAGTTGATTCCCTGGTGAAAGGACATCTGGAAGCACCTCATTTGCGCCTTTTGCAAAAATGTCTGGCCAAAGAAGTTACCTGCATGGTTCATTCGGAAGATGCCTATAATACAGCCGTGGAAGCCTCCGAGATCTTGTTTGGAAAAGGGACAGAAGATACATTACGCAAGTTGGATGAAGCCACTTTCCTATCGGTTTTTGAAGGCGTACCACAATTTGAAGTATCCCTCAAGGAGATAGAACAAGGGATCAATGTGATAGATCTTCTCGCCGGGAAGTGCGAAGTCTTTCCTTCCAAAGGCGAGGCACGCCGGACGATTGGCGGAGGAGGAGTCTCTATCAACAAGGTTAAACTGGATTCTTCCGAACAATCCGTATTTGCCTCACAATTGATTGGTGGGAAATACCTGTTGGTTCAAAAAGGGAAAAAGAATTACTACCTGCTGATTGCAGTATTACATTTGCACCAATGAAAGAGAATCCGGAGATTGTAGTACCTTATGAGCTCGAATTTTCGGTTCGTGATTACGAGTGCGATCTGCAGGGAATTGTCAATAACTCAGTCTACCAGAACTACTATGAACATGCACGGCACCAGTTCCTTCTTGGTAAAAAAATAGACTTTGCCAAGCTTCACAACGAAGGGATTGATCTTCTTATTTCAAGGGTAGAGATTGATTACAAATACTCTTTGCGGAGCGGTGATATTTTCAAAGTCACAGTAACTACAAGAATAGAGGGACATCTCAGAATGATTTTTGAACAGGATATTTTTAAACTACCTGAGAATAAATTAGTATCCCATGCCAAGGTAACAGGTGTCGGGATTCACCGTGGACGACCCATGAAAATGGAAGCCATCCATGGGTTTGAGGAGCTGTTGTAAAGATTGTTTGAAGGGTTTATTGGGTTTGAACATTTCAAACATTTCCTTAACTTTGAGACTGACAATTCAATCTTAGCGACAAATCCAAACTAAAATTCCCTCCTATGTTAAGAAAAATCAGTCTGATCGGATCATTGATTCTATTGCTTTCAATTCCGAATGTTACCAAGGCAATTGATTCAGCAAAACCATTTCTTGGACGATGGGCTCTTTCCCTTCCCGGTGGTGCCGGATGGCTTGGGGTCAAGCAGATGGACACCTATCTGGAAGCCAGCCTACTATGGTTCGGAGGAAGTGTCGAACCAGTCTCCAGTGTTTACATGGATGGAGAAACGCTTGTGGTTACCAGAAGCCGCAACTTTGTAAGAACCACAGATGCATCAGGAGCCCCGGCCCGTACACATTTGGCCGGCACCTTGTTCCGTTTCAATCTTTATGGTGAAATGTTGGCCGGTGAAATGATTTCACCCGAGAAAGATGGAAGCAGCTCTACGATGCGCTTTACCGGAAAGAAAATCCCTGATGTGCCTGCAGCACCAGATCTCTCTAAGGTTGTTTATGGCAAAACAGTCAAATTGCTTAATGGCAAAGACCTTACAGGCTGGAGGCTTTTAGAAGAGAAAAAAGTGAATGGCTGGTCGGTTGTAAATGGCGAACTGATAAACGATCCGGTTCAAAAGGAAGGACAACCACATATTTCCTATGGCAATATTTGCACAATTGATAAATTCGAAGATTTCAACCTGAAGTTGCAGGTCAATGTTCCGGCTGGCAGCAACAGCGGGATCTACCTTAGGGGCATATATGAGATTCAGGTACTTGACAGTTATGGCAAGGGATTGGATCCGCATAACATGGGAGCGCTTTACAGCAGAATTACTCCTTCAGAATCAGCCGAGAAACCGGCAGGAAACTGGCAAGATCTGGATATCACGCTTTGCGACAGGCATGTCACGGTGATCCTCAACGGCAAAACCATCATCAACAATCAACCTGTACTCGGATGCACCGGAGGAGCTATCACACCTGATGAATTTATCCCCGGACCGCTCTACCTCCAGGGAGATCACGGGAAAGTATCATACAGAAATATTGAGATCCGGCCAATTCAAAAATAACTAATCTCTTGAGTTTAAAATCTTGAGTTATATTTCCTGCAGACTTTCTATACCGTTAATAAAAGGTTCCATAATCGTATTGTTTCCCTGACGATACTACACTAACCCATGCTGGTTGAAGACAAAATAGTTCTAAATGAAATAAAGAATCGTAACCTAAAAGTTTACGAAGCTTTATTCAAAAATTATTACCCTCAATTAGTCAAGTTTGCAGAAGGATATCTATTTGACAAACAGGCATGTGAAGACATTGTGCAAACACTGTTTATCCATTTTTGGGAAAATGCGGAACCTATTGACCTCGACAACTCTTTGAAATCCTACTTCTTTCAGTCTGTCAGAAATCGTTGTCTGAATTATTTACGGGATCTGCATATTCATGATCAGCACAATATCGCATACATGAGTACTGTATTGGCTCAGGATGAGGTTGAATGCATGGAGGATCCTGAAATTATGCGTCAGGTCAGTGAGGCTATTTCCAAATTACCCAAAGAAATGGGCGAGATATTTAAATTAAAATATTTAGAGGGTATGAAGCTTCGCGAAATTGCCAAAAAGAATCATGTAAGCGAGAATACAGTAAAAACTCAGCTGCTTCGGGGCAAAGACAAGCTACGTAAAATACTTTTCGATAGAACTGCAATATTGTTTTCTCTTTTGTCACCCTTTTTTGATGCCTGAGTGTCTTAGTTCAAACTAAACTTTATGCCCAGGGAAAGATCTATCATAGATTTTAAACTGATTTGGGGGAAAATTAATCATACTTTATCTGCAGAGGAGGATCAGTTTCTTTCTAAGTGGCTTAGTGAGAGTTATTTACATCAACAGTATTTTGATAACGCAGAGCGCTTCCACAAGCAAGGTTCAAGTTTCACCGATACAAAGTCAGAAACGGAGCGGGCCTGGAGAGAATTACAGGGAAAACTAAACAAAGAAAGCCACCTCCATACCAAATGGATTTTGCCACTCATCACTGTAGCATCTGTAGTCATAATTCTGATTGTCATTATTATAACCAGAGACACAAAGTTTGAACCTTCCAATGTAGCTTCCACTTCAAACGAAACGGCTCAACCCATTCCACCTGGAGCGAACAAAGCCACTTTAACCCTGAATGACGGCTCAATCCATCATCTGACTTCGACAGGAAATCTTATCCTGACCGAGGATGGAGCTACGATTTCAAGCGAAGGAAGTAAATTAAAATATACAGATAAAGAGATCATTCCCCAAAAAATCAAATACAATACTTTAACCGTTCCCCGGGGAGGTGAGTTTTCACTCCAACTTTCGGACGGGACCAAAGTTTGGCTAAATTCAGAAACGGTGTTGCATTATCCTGTTCAGTTTTCAGACAAAGAACGAAGGGTAGAACTGACTGGTGAAGCTTTTTTTGATGTCGTGAGGAATGAAAAGAGTCCATTTTTTGTGGAGTCAGGTCAGCAGACTGTGGAAGTGTTCGGCACGGAATTTAATATTTCCTGCTACAAAGAGAGTCAATTCGTTTATACAACTCTGGTTAAAGGAAGTGTGGAGGTTTTTTGTAGCAAAAAACCTGAGATAAGACAGGTGTTAGCGCCCAACGAACAAAGTCGGCTTGGCAAATCAGATGAAAGTATTTCAAAAATTGCAGTTGATCCTTATCAGTATATTGCGTGGAAAGAGGGAAGGTTTGTTTTTAGAAACCAAAATCTCGAAGAGATCATGTCCAATTTAGCTAAATGGTATGATGTAGAGGTCCTCTTCGCCAATGAAGGTCTCAAAGGGGTCAAATTCACCGGGAATTTGAAGCGTTATGAAGATTTTGGTGAAGTGTTGAAAAAAATTGAAAAGACACATGAAGTGGAATTTCAAATTGAAGGGAAAAAAATTACCATCAGATAGGAGAAAAAATTAAAAAAATGCGGAAAATGTTTGCACCATTTCCCGCATTACATTCAGTAACAAATACCAAATGGTTTAATCAAAACAGTACAAATTTATGAAAAAAAAACGATGGAATCCCATCTGCGACAGCGGATGGCAAAAAACCTTCTTTATCATGAGGATGACAATGTTTTTCTTTCTTGCAGGTTTTTTACAGGTTTCTGCAAGCGTATATTCTCAACAAACCAAACTTAGTTTAAAAGTCGAAAATGCTACAGTTTCTGACGTTTTAAAATTGATCGAGGAACAAAGTGATTTCCATTTTCTTTATCGATCCGATTATTTTAATCAGACTCCAATGGTTACAATCGATACAGAAAAGGCCAAACTTGAAGAGGTATTGGATAAGATTATTGTTCCTTTTGGATTTTCTTATGAGATTGATGACAAAACTGTTGTAATTAAAAAATCCATTGATATAACGCCATCCGATCAACAGGAAAAGCAGACCAAAACAATTTCCGGTACTGTAAAAGATGAAAATATGATGCCGTTGCCTGGTGTTTCAGTTGTGGTAAAAGGAACTACGGTTGGAATCGTCACAGACATCAACGGGAAATATACGCTCACCGGTATACCTTTGAACGCAAATATTCTATCATTCTCTTTTATCGGAATGGATCCTCAAGATCAACCAATTGGATCTAAAACGACCATCAATGTCACCCTGAAATCAAGTACTGTTGGTGTAGAAGAAGTCGTAGTTGTAGGTTATGGTACACAGAAAAAGGCCAACTTAACCGGGGCAGTCGACCAGGTTACAAGTGCAACTCTTGAGAACAGGTCAATGACCAACCTGTCACAAGGATTGAAAGGCGTCATGCCGAACCTGAATATCCGGCTTCTGGATGGTAAGCCCAACCAGTCGCCAAGTTACAATATCAGGGGAACAACTTCAATCGGACAGGGAGGTAATGCCCTTATTTTGATCGACGGGGCGGAAGGCGATCCTAGTTTACTTAATCCGAATGATATTGCCAGTGTTACATTGCTTAAGGATGCAGCCTCAGCTTCAATTTACGGTGCAAGGGCTGTATTTGGAGTGGTACTTATTACTACCAGAAACCCTGAAAAAGAAAGAACTTCGATTACTGTTTCATCAAACGTATCTGTTAAAAATCCGATCACAATACCCAATTATGTTACAGACGGATACACCTGGGCAAAATACTTTGCAGAATCTTCCTTTAATTGGGATGGTACTTATCCTGCGGCTGTAAACAAAACCCTCAAATTTTCGCAAGCCTATTTCAATGAATTGGAAAGAAGGCACAATAGTCCGCTTCCGACCGACAAGGAGGTTGAAATCGATCCGGTAACCGGCGAATATGTTTATTATGGAAGTACCGATCATTACGCACTCTTGTACAAAGACTATGAACTCGCTAACGAACAAAACATCTCCATTTCAGGAAGTAGTAAAACCACAAGTTACTTATTGACAGGAAGGTATATGGGTCAAGATGGATTATTCAGGTACAATTCCGATAAATATGAAATGATGAATTTCAGAAGCAAGGGTTCCGTTCAGGTATTTCCCTGGCTGAGAATCGATAACAACACTGAATATTCAAGTATGAAGTACCATAATCCGCTGAATGTAGGCGAAGGCAGTGGCATCTGGAGAAACATTGGCGATGAGGGTCATCCGCTGGCAACCATGTTCAATCCGGATGGCACACTTACCGCATCGGCTGCTTACACAGTCGGTGATTTTTGGTACGGTAAAAACGGGTATGACATCACCAGAAAAACATTTAAAACCACCAATGGATTTGTTGCTCAGTTTTTAAATAATACACTTCGGATTAAGGGTGATTTCACCTATCAAAAAAGAGATAATGGTGAAAAACGGAAGCAGGTTCCTGTTCCTTACAGCAACAAACCTGGTGTGATCGCTTATGTTGGAACAACCACAAATGACCTTCGTGAAATTAAAACTGAATCACAATACATTTCCACTAACATTTATACCGAGTACGAAAAAAGAGTAAAAGATAACCATTACATCAAATTTCTTGCAGGTTACAATTATGAGCAATCTACCTATACCAGAGTAATGGCACAGCGTAACGGACTTATTTTTGAAGATGCCATAGACCTTAACCTCGCCTTAGGGCAGTCTATCGTTACTGAAGGTGGCTGGGAAAAGTGGAACATCCTTGGAGGGTTTTCCAGAATTAACTACTCTTTCAAGGATAAATACCTGATCGAAGTGAATGGCCGATATGATGGATCATCAAAATTCCCGTCAAGCCAGCGTTTTGCCTTTTTCCCATCGTATTCAGCAGGATGGCGTATCTCAAATGAATCATTCTGGAAAGTAAATCCATCACTCATTTCCAATCTGAAAGTGAGGGCATCTTATGGTTCACTGGGTAATGGGAACATTGGTTCTTACAATTTTTTGGAAACCTTGGCCATTACTCAATCCGGCAGAATTCTCAACGGCGTTAAACCTCAATATACCAGTCGGCCAAGTGTACTTCCTGAAGGACTCACCTGGGAAACAGCTACAACGACAGACATTGGATTGGATTTCTCGATGCTGAAAGATCGTTTGAGTTTTGTCGGCGATTATTATGTCCGCAATACAACCGATATGTATACCATCGGGATGACGCTGCCGGCCGTTTTTGGTGCAACCTCTCCAAGAGGTAACTATGCTGACCTGCAAACAAAGGGATGGGAACTCATGCTAACATGGAGAGATAAGTTCAATTTATTATCCAAACCATTCCATTATGACCTACGTTTCACGCTCGCTGATAACAGATCTGTCATTACAAAATACAACAATCCTGATTTATTTCTGTCCGACTACCGTGTGGGACAGGTATTGGGTGAGATATGGGGATACGAAACTGAAGGATTCTTCATTGACCAGGCCGATATCGACAGCCATGCCAAGCAATCGCCCCGGTTTTTGACAACTGCATCCGGTAAGATTTATCCGGGCGATGTCAAGCTGAAAGACCGGAACGGAGACAAGGATGTAAATCCCGGAACCAATACAGTCACCAATCCGGGCGACAGGTTTATTATCGGGAATTCTTCACCGCGATTTATGTATTCATTTAACGTGGGTGCTAATTGGAATGATTTTTTCTTTTCTACTTTTTTTCAGGGTGTTGGCAAGCAGGATTGGTGGCCCAGTATTGAATCAGAAGTTTTCTGGGGACAGTACAACAGGCCTTACAACAAGCTACCTGCCTGGCAAATCGACAACCACTGGACACCCGAAAATACTGACGCGTATATGCCAAGGTATGTTGCCCGCCAAAATAACCGCGCTGGAGGAATCCTCCAATCTGAACAAACAAGATTTCTTCAGAACATCGCTTATATCCGCCTGAAAAACATTCAGTTTGGATACAATCTTCCAAAGAGTTTGTCTTCAAAGATCGGAGCAGAAAATATTAAATTCTATTTCTCAGGTGAAAATCTATGGAGCTGGTCCCCTCTCTACAGGTTGACAAGAGATATCGACATCGACAATACAACTCCTTCAGATCAACTATTTACTTCAGGCAACTCAGGTGATGGTCAAAACTATCCGATGTTGAAAAGTATTTCTTTGGGTGTAAGCGTAACATTTTAACTCTACTTTTTAAAAATTACAATTATGAAAAAACAATATATTTGGTTTCTGCTTTTAAGTCTGCTCTTTGTAAGCTGCAGCCTGGAACAGGAACCCATGTCCGTGGCGTCAAAATCCTCTGTATTTGGCAGTCAACAGGGACTCGATTTATATGCAATGTCATTTTACAATGGTCTTCCCAGTGCTGATGATATCCATCGGGCAGATAACATGGCCGATTACACTGCCAGAAGGAATGCCCCTCCATTTTTGCAGGCCACAGGATATGGTCCTACAACTTCCGATAATACTTCTGAATCAGGTTGGGATTTGGTTGCCTTGGGCGCTGACTGGAACTGGGGATGGGGAACCTTAAGGAACATCAATTATTTCATTCAGAATTGCAACGATCCTATCATAGCACCCGATGTGAAAAAGAATTACGTGGGGCTGGCCAGATTTTTCAGGGCTTGGTTTTATTTTGAAAAAGTGAAACGTTATGGAGATGTACCATGGATCAGCAAAGCACTGGATGTTACTGACAGTACCCTTTTATACAAAAAGCAGGATCCAAGAGTCATGGTAATGGATTCGGTGCTTGCCGATATTGACTATGCATGTCAAAATATTAAGTCGACCTCCGATGCGTCGAAGAGCTTAGTGACCAAATACATAGCTTATGCGTTTAAATCACGTATTTGCCTGTATGAAGGCACCTTCCGGAAATATCATACTGAACTTAATCTTCAGGGAACGGCTTCCACCTGGCTTACCGCATCCGCCGATGCGGCAAAATACGTCATGGATCAGAGTGGATTTAAGTTGTATGAGGGAGCAGGGACCGACCTTTCCTACAGGGCCGTATTTACAACAGCAACCCCGGTGCCAAACAGCGAAGTAATGATGGCTTCAATAACAGATCTGGCACTAAGTGTAACGCATGCCGCCAATTGGGTCCACACAAGTTCCACAACCGGGGTACGGTTCAATTTTATCCGTACATTCATTAATACTTATCTCAACCTGGATGGCACTCCTTTTACAAATAACCCGAATTATCAGACTATGCTTTTCAAGGATGAGGTAAAGAGTCGGGACAAAAGGCTTAAGCAAACCATCAGATTGGGTGATTACAAAAGATTGAGTGCCGGACTTCAGGTTGCTACTCCACCCGCTTTTGCCTATACTTATACCGGCTATCAACCCATCAAATGGTGTCTCGATGATGTTTATTATGACACCAGAAACCTGAATATCAATCCTATATCCTATTTCCGTTATGCGGAAGTCCTATTAAATTATGCAGAAGCAAAAGCAGAACTGGGGTCTTTCACTGATGCCGATTGGGCTCTCACAATTGGTGCGTTAAGGAAAAGAGCTGGTATCACTGGAGGCTTGACGACCAAACCAACTGTTGCAGATCCATACATGCAAACGAAATATTTCCCTGACATAACCGATCCTGTTATCCTTGAAATCCGCAGGGATAGAGGAATCGAACTTTCCATGGAAGGATTCCGATATTATGACATTATGAGATGGAAAAGGGGACCTTTGCTGGAGATGGAATGGAACGGCATTTATGTACCTGAACTGAATACGCCACAAGACCTGAATGAAGATGGTAAAATGGATGTTGCCTTTTACAAGACCATGCCTTCGCCAACTGTTCCGGGCGTAACATACATCAATGTATCCAATACCACTTCCAATCCGGCAGGTTTGAAAAACAGTACGTCCGGAGAATTGACCTGGCTCACAACAATTCCAAGAAAATGGGAAGATAAAAAGTACTATTTTCCGATTCCTGAATCGCACAGGCTAACCAATCCAAATCTTGTTCAGAATCCGGGGTGGTAAACTATGAAAGAAAAGTGGTGAATTCGTTAAGCGTAATCATCTAAGTAGGTGCAACCCTGTTGAGCAATTAACGGGGTTGCATTATTTACTACATTTACCATACCATTTCACTTTGTAATTTCATCCTGAAACTAAAAAATATAAATTAAAATGATGAGAGCAATTTCACTAATAATCCTCTGTGTTATTCTGGTAATTCCGGGTTCTGGAAAGAGTAAAAAAAACGTCTCTTTCAACATCATGACCTACAACATCCGGATGAATACACCCGATGATGGCGTATTTTCTTTCGGAAATCACGCTTTGAAAAACAGAGTCGGCTCCTATTCAGACCATTCTGACTACGCTGTTTGATTCACACGATAAAAGTCAATCAACACCTTATGGTCCAACCGGTACCAGTGGAGGATTTGCCGTCAGGGAGCATAAAAACACCATCGATTATATCTTCATTAACCAAAAGGTGAATGTTCTTCGGCATGGTGTGTTATCAGACTCTACAGGACTGTTCTTCCCATCAGATCACCTGCCTGTGCTGGCGGAGGTCGAGATTCTTTATGCTAAGGACTTAGTATCCATACCCAGTAATATTTTTGCATCTGATTCACAATAAAAAACGACAGTTTGGAATTGATACTTGAAGCCGAAAGAGTATTGATCTATGCTTTCTTTTCCAAATCCTCCTTTTTATTGTCATCTGAAGTGATGCTATAGACTACTCCAAATGCCAATATAAAAGGGAAATAACGCATGTATTTGACATAGTGGATTATTTCGCCAATTGACAATCTATCTCCAGAAATCCACATTTTTATTGGCACATATAAGTCAATTAAAACTAATGTTGCTGATATTGTCAACATCATAATGATTGCTCGCTTAATGGATTCCTTGTTAACATTAGTGATTTTCATTGCCTCATTTGTTCGTAAATATTGAAAAAATAAATATCTGTCATTTGTTAATTTAAATATTGATTATTGCCTTTATGTTGAAATTTCCGAAAAGCAAAAAGTCCGGCTGTCAATAAAAAAACGCCCACAAAAAATCCGATTAGATTGGGACTATTTTTGTCTGAACCATAATAAAAAGCAATCCCATTATTCATTGCATGAATTGCTACACACAAAATCAAAGATCGCGTTGAATAATAAACATATCCCAAAATCAATCCGAGTAAAAAGGCGTTTACAAATTGAGGTCCGTTCATGTGAAAAATGCCAAATAATAAAGCAGACAAAACTATTGATACTACGGGATTATAATTTCCCATGAATCCCCGAAGTAGGATGCCCCGAAAAAATAATTCTTCAAAAAGTGGAGCAATGAACAAAGCAGAAACCATAAAAGGGAAAGGATTCCGTTTCAATTCATTTTCGATTGTTTTGAAATAGTCTTTGAAAAGGTCGCCTACAGGAATTCTATCGGTCCAAATTCCCAAGGAGTTATGGTACGCAAAATAATATCCTATGGCTACGAGTAGAACTGCTACAAGCAATTTATGATCAACCCTATCCGCCGGCATGAAATTAATTCTTGGATCCAATCTAAAATTAATTTTTACCACCATTATCCAAAGAACCAAAAATTGCCCAAGAAAATCAGCAACAACAGTAATTGTAGACTCAAGAATTTCATTTGAAAATTTTGGAGTGGCTGCTTTTAAAATTCCGGATAATACAACTCCAACAAATAAGTAAAATAAGAGTAAACCTATGGCATTCGATACATATAGCTTATAGCGACTGATCTCTAATGACTTATCATTTTTCATTTCTGAAATTTAATTGATCCAAATAATTTACAGCAACATAATGGAACTAATTTGATAGTTTTCCAAGATCCAAAAAATACACCTTCATGGTCAATGGATAGAAAAAAACTTCTCTGTTTAAAGAGAAAACGTACTCAAACTTTTTTAAATGAAAAAAAACAATCTCCTTTAGGATAATGTTTGCCAAAATATTGATATTAAATGATATAGAAGGATGAATTGTACTATTTGAAAATAACTTCTGATGGTTCAAATAGGTATAATCCTTTCCTGAAGTTTTTGTAAAATATTTCTCTAGATCCTTATCCGATTTTGTCAACCCAGGAACAAAAAATGGACCTATATTTATTCGATCAAAACTATAAGACATATAAATAAAAGGTATTCCCTTATTAAAGCAAATCTTATCAAGGTAATATCTAAAGGATAAATCGGGATCACAAGCTTTGATTATCAAATCAGGTCTTTCATCTTCAATCACAGAAAAAATTTCCTCGTAGCTTTTAGGAGAAGAAATAATGGTTTTAATGCTTATATCAAAGTTTTCTTCAATATTTCGCTTTAGTGCTATTACTTTTTGATTTTCAATATCTTGTCTTCTATATATGACCGTTTTATAAACGTCTGACATTTTTACAATATCATCATCAACTACTGTAATATTCATATAGCCAAACTGTACTAATAAATAGGCTATTATACCTCCAGCTGCTCCTGCCCCAAATATTAATATCCTTTTATCAAGCATATTCTCGAAGTCTTTTGGGTCAATCTTCAAAAAATCCATATATAACATATTTCTTAAAGATTTTTCATCGGAAATAGATGATTCATAATTTTTTAGTAAGCCTTTTGAATGCAATTTTTCATAAAGTACATTACTAATAATGTTTTCAGCTTCTATCCCATGCGAAACCAATTGGTCAAGTAACACAAGAATCTCAGAACAATAATCCAGTTGAATGAAGTTATTAGTGCCGACATTTCCAATATCGATATACTGACCAATCCTATAAATTGGAAGATACTTTTTAAGATAAAGCATAGATTTATTGGTATAATATTAAATAGGGGTTGTTTCCCTAAGTCGAGAAACAACCTCAATTTCTAATGCTTATGCATTATCTGACGCACAAATATAAACTCCATCAGGATTACGGGGTGCACCTGGGTGACTAAAGTGACTTCCCTGATCAGGAGAAAAAACAAAATCCCAAGCTCGTCCTTTTAAAAAACTCAAAATGTATTCAATAATTGGATTACCACCCTTTAGTTCTTGGAGCTCAATCTGCTTCAATTCCTGAAATCCCTGATTTAATAATTCATACTTTCTCATTGTAGTGCTATTTTTTAATTCTTTCCTACTCTATTTCAAGGCTTTTCGGAATCTGCCTAAGCTTTGTGCACTTCACTCTATATAAAGTTAAGGCATTTCCCTCTCATAAAGAAGGAGGAAAAAAATAGTTACACCTATTCAAAAGGAGTAAGCTCTTTCTTTGGCAGGTTGATTTTTGTCACAAAAAAATAGTTGCTTTCCTATTCAAATGAATAACAAAGCAACTACTGATGTGTTCACCAGGTGAACACAATTCCGCATTTCAAAATCCCAAATTCTCTATCTCGCCACGGCTCTGACGATCTCTTCCAGTTCATCTGCCGCGGCGACCATGACTGATTGAATACTTTCAGGCATTACTGAAGCAAACATTTTTCCATTCAATGAGGCCACATAAACTTTACCATCAGCTTTTTCATAAACAGAGATCCGGCAAGGCATCATTACAGAGACGATCCGTTCATCGCTTTTCTCGAGCATGGCACCTGAAAATTCAGGTTTACAAATTTCAACCACCTTGACCGGACGAACAGACTTTCCGGCTTTGGCCAATGACTGCTGAAGATCGTGCGTGGCAGGATTGCTCCAATCACGGTCTGTGGCTGCCGTGATTAGTATTTCAACAGTTTCATTGATTCCAAAAAGACTCTCTTTCTCGATTAATAACTGATTATCTAACATGACTGTCATATTTTATGAGTTCAAAATTGAATATATCCCGAAATAACCGGCAACAATTGTTCCCCGAAGTTAGCGATATTTTCAACTATTTCTTGCTTCTTTTTGCAATCTTCGGGATCTTAATCCAGTTCTTTTGCGATCGAAATAGCCGCAATGGTTCCATCCGCAACAGCGGTG
Source organism: Bacteroidia bacterium (assembly GCA_025358395.1). The sequence continues at coordinate 1,506 of JANYJT010000015.1, read as the reverse complement.
GTAATCTGCCTGTATTTCTTGCTGATCACATCTCCAACCGCATAAACATCCGGGATGGAAGTCCGCATCTCTTCATCGGTCTTGATATAACCCCACTGATCAAGATCCAGTTTGTCGGTAAAAAGACCAAGGTTTGGCTTCATCCCAATGAAAATGAACACGCCATCACCTTCAATGGTTTTAAGCTCTTTCGTGGTAAGATCTTCTGCCTCAACGACCATACGGTCTCCAACTTTTTTAAAAGATCGTGGTTCGTGTAAGAAGACAGGATGAATTTTTGGATTGTTCAGCAGCTTCTCAATGGCGGTTTTATTCGCTGTAAAAGCTGCAAACTGATGGATGATGGTCACTTTTGAAGCAAATTTGGCGATAAAATCACTCTCCTCAACCGCAGAATTGCCTCCTCCGATCACAATCACTTCCTTGTCGACAAAATATTTCGCATCGCAGGTGGCACAATAAGAGATGCCCTTCCCCTTGAGTTCACGCTCTCCTTTTGCCCCGGTTAAATTTGGTGTTGTTCCGGTGGCGATAATTATTCTTTTGGCATGGATTGTTTCAAATTCATCAATTACAACCTTCCTGTTAACCAAATCTACTTTGGTAACATCAACGGCGACTTTGAATACTGTCCCACAAAGTTTGGTCTGTTCAGACATGTTGTGCGATAGCATGTATCCGGCCTGCGGATCGATAAATCCAGGATAATTAGAAACCTCGTGGGTTGTCGAGACATGACCGCCAGGTAAAGAAATGTCAACAAGCACGGTATTGATCTTTGCCTGACATAGGTACAAACCTGCAGTTAATCCTCCCGGTCCGCCACCCAGGACGATGACATCATACTCTGAAACCAGCGGCTTGATCTTGCCGGTAATTTTATTTACACTTTCAGCCGGTAGCAATGCATTCAGATTTTGTATGATCTCGCTTCGCTTGATACCGCCGGCCAGTCTTTCAGTAACCTCTTTCCCTTTGTCGAAGAAAAGTAAGGTTGGCGAAGATTTTACCCCAAGTTTGTCCGCAAGCTCGCGGTTTGCCTGACGATACATTTTAATAAATTTGATCTCGTGACCATACATTCCGGCCAGCGACTCAAATTTAGGGGCAACTGCCTCACAAGGCGGGCATTCGGTAGAATAAAAATCCAACACAACTTTACCTCCTTGCAAAACCTCTTGTTCAAATTCCGAACTACTAATTTCCTTCATTTTTATATTTTGAATTTTATACTTCCTTTTTCATTTTTTTGGCGGTAGTCTTGATAGGCAGACGCAGGCCGCCCCTGCACACTCCGTTTCCCCGTTTCTCCGTTTCCCATTTTCCCATCCTCACATTCTCCCGTAATCCCCTCATTTCTCAATTTCCTCCGCAAAATATGCCCTAAACCCGATCTCCAGCAGCTCCTTCACCGGCCGGCAATCGGGTGAAAGAATTGAGCCGTTTTTGTTTTTTGCCACAGAACCGCATCCGCCGCCACAAGCAAGCTGAACAGAACAGTTTCTG
>JANYJT010000290.1 GCA_025358395.1 Bacteroidia bacterium | reverse complement strand
TTTCTGAACAATCATGTTGGTGGCGTACTTAATGAAAGGAAATACTGCTGAATAAAACAGTACGCAAAGGATGGTGATATACCAAAATGCACGGTTCTTGGCGATCTCGATAACATTGGTAAAGTTAAAATCTTCTTTGGTGACCAATCCTAAGCTAGCCTCTTCCTTATCCAGTTTACGGTCCATAAATATAAATAAGATGAAAACAAGTAAGCCAAGTCCCAGCAAGAACAGGGAAAGAAGAACGGGTGCGCCAATATTGCCGGTCAGTTTGACCAACGGGATTGGTGTAAACATAGCCAGGGCAGTTCCGATACGACCGGTAGAAGTGTTTAAACCGATGGCCAATGCCATTTCTTTTCCACGAAACCACCGCACCACCGCTTTATTGGCTGCAATACCAAACATCTCCCATCCTACTCCGAATATGGCAAATCCCAATCCTGCCACCAATGCCGATTGTGTGGTGGGCTCAATCATATGCCACGAGCCGATGGTCAACTCATACATTCCATTGACATGACCGGTTATGGCCCAATATTTAATGAGCCCACCAATTAACATGATGCCAATTGAAAGCACTCCGGTAAAACGCACACCCATCTTATCAAGAATCATCCCGCTGAACACGAGCATTAAAAGGAACACGTTAAACCAGCCGTAGCCACTTGTAAACAGGCCATAGTCAGAAGCGGTCCATGATAGATTGGCTTGCAACCTCTCTTGTAAAGGAGCCATGGCGTCAGTCAGATAATACATACACATCATGGTAAAGGAAACCAGAATGAGTACAAACCAACGTGCTGATTTTGATTCTCGAAGTGAATTTATAGAATTCATATTTAAGGATTAAATTGATATTTTTGAAGCCCCTAAATTAAGAAAATATCCTTCCCTCAAACGTGACTTATACAGGGTAAAAAATGAACGGTCATATGTACAAAAAAGAAAAAGGATTACTTTTCAGTAATACTTTTTACCGCTCCTGTGTTAGGGAAGAATTCGAGCTTGAAGTTGCCGTCGAGTATATCTTCCGGGATGGGTGCTGTGGTTCCAAACTGTGCAATTGCAGTGCGTGAAGTAGCCAATTGGTTGCTTCCGTCCATAATACGGATTTCAGCCATGCCCGGCATGCGGTAATACAATCCGCTTTTGCCTGCAAATGGATTATCGGAAGTACTCAACGCGCTTTGTTTGGTATATAGGCTTTCTGACTTAACCACATCAATCACGATGGGGCGGCCTGACAAATCGGTTTTGGGCAACACCCCCCTATCCTCGCTGAACCTGAAGAACACTTCTCCTTTAGCTGTTTTCTGTGTAGGTACAAAGTCGAAACTGAATTCATAGGTCTGTTTGTCAGATTTCCCAATGAACAAGGCCATGTAGTTATCTTCCATCCGTCCCAATTCCTCGGTCATTATTTCAAAGGACTTCCCATCAGGAAGAGGTTCGTCATCAGCATTGGTGAGCAATGCAAAGCGGCTGTTACGCAAGTTAAAGATCGTCTCGGCAGCTTCAGCAGCCTTCTGTTCCTGGTTCTTGGAAACCATCTTGAACTTCTTGGTCGAATCGGCAGGAGAATAATAACTCCAGATGGATAAATCAGTAAATTTGGTCTGCTGGTCGAGGTTTTTCATTAAAAATGAACTGGTTTGCAGTATAGACTTGTCAACGTTCATATTGGTGTTAATGCCTGCCAATATGCCAGATTCGGTCAGGCTAACCATCTGGGCAGCCTTTCCAAGGGCCTTGTACACCTGCTCAGGATCGGGTTCACTGAACACTTCCATCTGCATCTCATCCATGTTCCAACGATCAGCATCAGCTTGGGGGACATTGTCTATTCCCAGCATCTTTTGAGCATAGGAAGAAAAAGGACCAGGTACAGATCTTTCGCGGGTGGCTTTTACATGAACGCGGATGCCTGTCTGTGGCAGCGAATATACGACCCCTTCAACCGGCCCTGTTAGTGTTCCTGAGGCGGCTTTTTTCCTGTCTTCCTTCTGCGCCGAAACGATTGAAACGGCAAAGAACATGAGCATTAAGGTTAATATTGAAAGTTTCATTGTTCTGAATTTTAATTGTTTTGGTAAATCCGAATCCCGCTTGTGCATTAAAAACCCAAAAATAGCCAAATTATTATTCAAGTTGCAGAAAAGCTGACCCTAACTGTTCGATTATGTCTCCGGCAATCATGGCTTGCTGTCCGAATCTGTCAGCAGCAA
>JANYJT010000217.1 GCA_025358395.1 Bacteroidia bacterium | reverse complement strand
AGCACTCACATTCAGCCCGGCAACGTTAAAGGCTTCAGTAGTTGTTGAAACCTTATTTACCAACTCAATATCGTATTTGAACACGTATCCCTTGATTGGGTTTTTGTACGAATCGAATGCATAAACAACCTGACTGGTGGTTGATGGCTTGTAAATATTGATCGTTGGATCGATGTACGAATTCTTCAGACTAATTGCTCCGGCCAGTATTTCCTGGCTCACTGTCAGCGGAATATAGCCAACGGCCACAATACCAATTGTTTTTATTCCTGATTTGGTTAAAAGCTGATTGCCATTTGATGGTTTTAGCACCAAACTTCCAGCGCTTAACGAATAGTCAGACGAAGCCAGAGCCACACCATCGACTGTAACTTTTGAAACCGCATTGCGCCATGCTGACTGATCGGTAAACGAAATCTGAATATCGTGATCTACATTGTTATCGGTGGCATCGGCAACCAGAATTGGCGGAATTAATCCTGGTTCGAAATACTGAACCGATGAAATTTCGGTAGCGCCATTTTCAAGCTTAACCGAAACTCGGATACCATCGTTTGGATCTACCGTAGCCGGAATTGCCAGCTCGAAAGAAGTTTCACCAGCCGGATTTGTTAATGGCAACAAAGCACCTTTAGTATCAGAAGTAATTGACTGACTGTTTAATTGATAGGTTTCCTGATTGTTATTGATCTGGTTATTAACCGAAACATCCAACTTAAATTGATAGCCTGAAACCGGATTCCCGTTGGCATCAATCGCTTTCACCTGAACCATGCTTTTTGCACCTTTTGCAAGTGGAGTTAAAGCCGAAACCGTTGATTTTAATGGCACATTTTCCTGAATCAATCCAAAAACTTTCCATTCCAAAATCCCTTCTGCGGCTGTACTGATGCAATTCAAACGAATTTTATTGGTTAACACGGCACCCAAACCGGTAACATTGTATTTATCAGGAGAAACACCAACCTGCGTTTCAATTTTCACCCATTTACCTGCAAAAATGTCCCAGTATTCAAGGTAACTGCTGTATGGAATCTGAATGCCACCACCATCGGTCCACCAATACACTTCAGAACGGCTGATCAGATAATAAGCGGCAAAATCATACTGAACCCAATTCCACTTATTAAAACTGCCAGCGCCGTTCCAGTTTCCGTAAGCAGCACCATTTTTATCGCCTGAGCTTTTTGGTTCGTAACCATCGTTGATGGCAGTCAGCTTTTCCCAGGTCGAAACATAGGAAGTGCTTAGTTTGCTAGCCTTCGAGGCAATGTTTTCCTGAGCTTGTATGGAAAGTTCACCAACTATCAGGAGAAAAACAATCAGGAAGGTATTTTGTAAAATTTTTGTCATATCAATCTAAAAAATGGGACTCGTTAAAATTAATTATTGACCAATTTAAATATTAAGAAATCCTTCTTAACCTCTGTTTTGTTGTACCTCTGAGGTACTTGTTCGTAGTGGCTTGTTTTTCTACAATACTAAATCTCCTACGGAGAACTTTCCACGTAGCGGATAAAGTAATGTAGTAAAGAATTTCTTTATCAACCCTATTCCGCGTAGCGGATAAACTTCTTTTATCGGTCTCTATTGATTAATATTTATAATATTGCTCAAATGATTCAACCTTTCTATGCTTTTTCCCTCATCAGTATCATCTTCCGAGGGTTATCACCGTTCGACTGAGCTCACTCCGAAGCTCACGGTTATTCAAAATCAACCCTTTGGGGGTTCTAAAGTTTTATTGTCCGAACCATAAATACAGGCCCTGCACGATGTCCTTCGTGTCCAACAAATTTCACCGATACCTTATCTTTTCCGGCTGTCAGACTTTCAGGAATATTATACACAATATTGATGAATTTGCCTGGCGCTGCATCAGATATATTTTGTGTTGCAATAATCTTATTATTCGCCTTGCTCTTTTTAAAATATTTAAAGGTTTTAAGGCGCGATTGGATTTTTTTCATTTCTTCGGCAGTTTTCGCACTTTCTATTAAAATGGCACTGGAGCGAATTCCATTTTGAAGCAGTAAAGAAGTTCGAAAG
>JANYJT010000182.1 GCA_025358395.1 Bacteroidia bacterium | reverse complement strand
AAGCACGATCATTGCTCCGAGCATCCACAAGGGACGGAAACCGTACAGTACCCAACGCAATTGTTTCTCGTAAGCTGACATTATCTTGGGCCAAAATTTTTCCTGAAACGATTTGATCCAAAATTGAATGGCATAGTGGTAAAAGAAGACCATTAGTATCGCAAACACAATGAAATTGCCAATTCCAAATGATTTGAACAGGTAAAAAACTATCGCCAAACCAAACATCCCAAGTAATATCTTCTTTGTTTGCTTCCATTCTGCTTTGGCATCCGAATCAAATTCATGTGCCATGAAAGAAACAGCAAATACTGGATTAAAGATATAGGCTACAAATAAAGAGGCGAATAAAGTAATAATCAAAGTTACCGGTAGATAATGCATAAATTGCCCTACGATGCCAGGCCAGAATGCCAACGGGAAAAAGGGTGCAAGTGTCGTCAGGGTACCGGAGAGAATGGGCATAAATACTTCACCAGCAGCAAGTTTGGCGGCAACGCGAATGTCCGGATGACTTTTGTGCATCCGATGGGTATTTTCGATCACCACAATTGCATCATCTACCACAATTCCAAGGGCAAAAATGAAAGCAAACATCACAATCATGTTCATCGTAAATCCGATGTTCGGAATGATCAGATAAGCGATTGCCATCGATAAGGGAACGGATAATCCTACAAAGAAAGCATTGGTGAAACCCATAAAGAACATCAGGACGATGGTAACCAGAATGAATCCAATAATGATAGTGTTATTTAGTTCTTCCAGGGTGTTGCGAGTCATGCGGCTCTGATCACCTGAGATCGTCATGGTAAGATCACCCGGAAGTTCTTTGCCTTTAACAGATGAAACAATATCCTTAATCTGATCTGAAGCATCCAGAAGGTTTGTACCGCTTTTTTTGATAACATTAAGCGTAATTACATTTTTACCATCCAGACGAGAGAAACTTTCTTGCTCTTTAAAGTTATCACTTATCTCTGCGAGATCACTTAGCTTAATGTAGGCTCCACCCGAGGCATGTACAACAATGTCGCGAACATCCTGAACCTTTTCAAACTGCCCCTTCAGACGAACAGAATTTTTAGTTCCGTTCATGGTAATTGTTCCACCCGAAATGGTTAAGTTTTCACGGGAAACGGCCCCTTCTATGTCAGCAAAAGTTACTCTGGCTGCCTGCATTTTAAAAATATCGGCATTGATCTGAATTTCACGTTCCAGCGCTCCTACAATATCGACCCTTGTAATTTCCTTGACACCTTCTATTTTGTCTTGCACTATTTCAGCATACTTTTTCAGTTTGTCAAGCTCATAATTGCCGGAAATATTTATATACATCACCGGAAATTCTGCCAGATTGACATCCATAATTTGAGGCTGGTCGGGCAGGTCGCTGGGTAAATCTCTTTTTGCCTTGTCTACAGCGTCTCTAACCCTTTGCTTGGCCGACTCTACAGCGACGCTTGGATCAAACTCTACTACGATTGAAGAGAAATCCTGCACAGAATTACTCGTGATTTTTTTGACATCAGCGATTGATTTTAACTGCTTTTCTATGGGGCGAGTTATCAAATTCTCAATATCAACCGGTGAAGTGCCGGGATAAGGAGAATTGACAATAATATATGGAATTACCACTTCGGGAAATTGTTCCTTGGGAATTTGGTAATAGTTGAGCAGACCCAGGATGGAGATAATGAAGGCAAGCACATAAACACTTGTCTTGTTATCAACCGCCCAACTGGTTGCAAAAAATTCTTTGATAAAAAATTTATCCTTTGACATAATTGTTTTATTTGTCGATTAGAAAATGACAGATGATCCTTCTTTCAGATTTTGGTAGCCAGCTGTAATCACCTGATCTCCTGAATTTAGGCCAGAGACAATTTCTGTCTCTCCATTGTAATCCATTCCGGTAGTGACCATTTTGCGAACAGCAGAAATTTTATCACCTTGTTTTACAGCTACATATACAAATTTCCCTTCCTGGTTACTTTGAATAATATTAACGGGTAAGACCAGTGAAGCTTCGTTGGTATAATCTTTGATTTTAACATAAGCTATCATATTCGCACGAAGTTCAAATTCCTTGGTTGAAAACCGGCATTCGATCTTGAAGGTACGGTTTGACGGATCAATAAATCGGCTGGTAAAGCTTAGCTTTGTATCAATTTCTTTGCCCAAATCAGGAAACCGAATAATAGCCTGGTTGCCGTTTTTAATTCTTGATGTAAAATTTTCAGAAACTTCAGCAGTTACCTTTGCAGAAGACATGTTGATAACTCTAATGACTGAAGTTGGTAATCCAGGAGATGCCATTTGTCCAACCTTTAAAGGAACACTTTCTACAGATCCGCTAATAGGGGAAATCACACTTGCCATTGAAATTTGTTCCTGCAATGTTTTGATACGTTTCTCAAGTGATTCTTTTGTCGATTTAGCTTGAAGAAATTGTACTTCACTGCCGATTTTTTTGTCCCATAGATTTTTTTGTTTCTCGAAGATGATGTTGGCCATATCGAGTTGGGTTTTTATCTCCTCAACAGATTGTTTGAGTACCTGTGCATCCAAGTTAGCCATTACATCTCCCTTTTTAACGAATGACCCTTCTTTTACATAAACATTGGTAACAACACCTGCTATTTGAGGGCTCACAGATACATTTTGATCCCCGTCAACAATTCCCTGAATTTCAATGAAATGGTTAAATGGGATCGTCTTAAGATTCGTCACCTTAACCTGAATGACTTTTTCAATTTTGTCCAGATTTGGATTTACTTCAGCCTCGAGTTTTGAGATTTTTGTGTTCAATGCTTCTCGTTCAGTTTTTAGTTTATCCAATTCTCCTTTTTTGTTGTTGCTCTGGTTGCAGGCGACCAACATGGCAAGGATGGCCAAAGTGAACAATGCGTTTTTCATTTTTTTACTATTTGAATTTATACTATTTTTAAATTTTTCGGTCGGCATATTTCTTGCGAAGGAGCATCCCTTGTCTTTTTTTTGAATACTTATTTGTTTATTTCCTGATTGATGTTGTAATGTTTTTCTAGTTTGGTTTTCGCAGTAACCAGGTCATAAATACTCTGGTAATAGCTGGAGAGACTAGTTAAATATTGATTTTGCGAAGTGGTCAGGTCCATGCTTGATGAAACCCCGTTTTTATATTTTTCAAGTGTACGAAGATAAATTTCGTCGGAGAGCGTTAGGCTCTTCTTTTGAATCTCAAATTTCTCAAGTTTCAGTTTTAAATCAGTTTGATATTGATCTGCCTGCATCATCAGGTTGTTGTAAACAAATTGCTTTGTATTTTCCATTTTTCTGATAGCCAATTTTTTCTGCGAAACTGCAGCCATTCTTTGTCCGCTGCTAAATATTGGCAAGCTAAAATTGATCCCAACCAGGTCTTTCATGGAAAAATCAAATGAAGGTTTATTCGTTTTTTCAGTATGGCTATAAAAACCAGAAATGACGGGCATGTATGCAGCAATAGCATTTTGATATTCGAGGGTAGAAAGGTCTTTAGCTGTTTCAATAATTCTAAAATCAACATTCTTATCTATATTGAAGGGTTCATTGATTAACGATGAGATGTTTATAGGTAGATTCTCATTTGATTCCAGCTTTTCAGTTAGATGAATATTTTTACTTACATCAATGCCCAATATGATTTTAAGGAGTCTGTTGGCAACATCCAAATTTCCCTTAACCTGATTTATGGCATTCAATAGATTGTTAGATGTAAGGTCGAGTTGATCGACATCTGTCTTTTCAACAAAACCCTGTCTATTCATCTCTTTTATCTGATAGGCAGTTTGATTCACGTTGTCCAAACTTTTTTGAAGATTTTTCATGCTCTCTTCACCTACTAAAATCATGTAATAAGTATTGATTACAGATTCGTTAACATCCTGTACTACCTTTTCCGTGTTCTCATTCGTCTGAAGATAAAGCGTTTTCATGGCTTTTAATCCAACCAGATAGGATCCGTTGAATATTAATTGCGAGGCAGTGAAATCAAAGGTTATGTTGTTTTTCACCCCCAAAGAAACAGCAGGAGTACCAGGCCCAAAGGATCCTGGTGGCAACGTCGGTACTGTTGGCAGAAACTGGTAAGCAGCTTTTGAATCGATGTGAGGCAATCCTATGGCGGTTGTTTCCCAAATTTTCTTTCTGGCAATCTCCATATCTAGGGTCGAATTCCTAATGTTCGTGTTGTTTTGGAATGCTAGCTTGCGGGCATCTTTCAACGATAGTTTCAATGTATCCTGGGCATCACTTTTATGGATACCGAGGAGAAGTAAAAAAATAGTTATCAATACCAGATAACGGCTTGAAAATGACATAATTATTATTTTTTATTTGTATTAATATATTCTATGATTTCTTTTTTTCTAGATTCAAAGTATTCCAATCCAAAAGGAGTAGAGATTGCCCTGATGTGATTCTCAAACATGACTTCAAAGAGCTGTATAAAATTGACATCCATTATCTTACATATTTCAGCATTGTGAAGTTCAATAAAACTGTTCAGATAGATTGTGGCAACCAAATCAATGTTAATATCATCCCGGTATAATTTCTCATCTATTCCTTGCTGCATGTTAATTTTCATACCCTCAAATACCTTGAATCGCTTTTTTTCCATGTAGGACTCAAACGTATTGTTGTAATATTTCATCATCTCGAAGCGAATCATGGGATTGATTTGTCTCATCTCATCATGAACCAACTGACTGATTATTAATAGCTTCTCAATTGCATTGATCGATTTATCATTGATCTTCTCACTCATCTGGAATACTCTGGACTCTTCACCAAGAAATATTTTCTCAATAAGGTCCTCCTTGTTTTTAACATAAGTATAAAGGGTCTTTTTAGAGATACCTAAACTTCTGCTAAGTTCATCCATACTGAGGTTCTTTAATCCATAAGCATAGAACAGTTTTTTGATAGGTCCAATCAATTCCTGAAACCGATCATTGTGTTCTTCCTGATTATCCATTTTTGTCAATTCTCATTTTCTTGATTAGTGCAAAGGACGGAAACATTTTACACACTAAACGTTTCCTATTGTTAAATGTTTCTTAATTCACATTAATTTTTTATGTTGTAAATTCAATATCGTTCATCGTTTTTTTAAGATTTCTTAAACAATTATATTTGTAGTGAAATTAAAAAGCAGATATGGGAAGAATCATGGCCATTGATTTCGGCAAGAAGAG
>JANYJT010000170.1 GCA_025358395.1 Bacteroidia bacterium | reverse complement strand
TTGTCAATTTCGGCCATGCTTCATCTGTTCGAAACAAAAATTCAGGAAAAAAATTTAAAACTGGAGAAGGAATATGACAAAAATATTCCGGAGGTTTTGATTGGCGACCCGGTACGGTTGCACCAGATTATTCTGAACCTGATAAGTAACGCGGTAAAATTCACAGCCAAAGGAAAAATTACAGTAAGCGTTAAATTGCTTGAAGAAGACGATGAAAAAGTAAGCATTCAATTTTCGGTTACCGATACAGGTATAGGAATTCCCGAAAGTAAACTGGAAAGAGTTTTCGAAAACTTTCAACAAGCTTCGAGCGATACATCGCGGTTATACGGAGGCACCGGCTTAGGACTCGCCATTGTTAAACAGTTAGTTGAGTCGCAGGGTGGAATAATTGCAGTGCAAAGCGAATTTGGCGTAGGTTCCACATTCAGCTTCCGGCTCGATTTCAGGAAAACAACGGATAATACTGAAACGGAATCGGATATTATTGAATTGATGAGCGAGCCGAATGACATAAAAGTATTGGTTGTTGAAGATATCATCCTCAACCAGCTGCTGATGAAAACCCTGCTCGATGATTTTGGTTTTGACCAAGATGTGGCCGACAATGGGAAGATTGCCATTGAAATGATGCGCGAAAAAGCTTACGATCTGATTTTAATGGATTTACAAATGCCAAAAATGAATGGATTTGAAGCCACCGACTATATTCGGAACGTTATGAACTCGAAAATTCCGATTATTGCGCTAACTGCTGATGTTACAACGGTTGATCTGGAAAAATGCAGGGCTGTTGGAATGAACGATTATATTGCAAAACCTGTTGACGAGCGCATATTATACAGTAAAATAATTGGCCTGATAAAGCTTGGCAGAGGGCAGAAAACGAAAGTAAAAGAAGAGATTGTCAAAAATAAATGTGTTGATCTGGAATATTTAAACCAACGCACAAAATCGCATCCGAAGCTAATGATGGAAATGATTTCGGCTTATCTGAAACAAACGCCTCCATTGGTTTTAGCAATGAAACAAAGTCTTAAAGACAAAGATTGGGATTTGATGTACGCTTCTGTCCATAAAATGATCCCATCATTTTCGATTATGGGTATTAGCATTGACTTCGAAAATACAGCAAAAAAAATACAGCAATATGCTATTGCCCAAAAACAGTCGGGAGAGATAAACGAGCTTATTAATCAGCTTGATAAGGTATGTTCGCAGGCATGCTTAGAATTGGAAGAAGAATTTAACCTGATAAAAAGCATGAACCAATGAACGACGAAAAAATTAAAATATTTCTTGTTGACGATGATAGCGTTTATTTAAAGCTGCTCGAAATGGAATTACTATCGCAAGGCGATTTTGATATAGAAGCTTATGCTACAGGCGAACTCTGTATTGAAAAACTATCTCATCTGCCCGACGTAATTGTTTTGGATTATTACCTCGACGGTATTCAGAAAAATGCAATGACTGGCATCGAAACCCTCGACAAAATAAAGGCAGTCAATCAAGAAATTGCGGTAATTGTTTTATCCGGTCAGGATAGTATCGATATTGCTATAAACTGTATGCACCACAAAGCATTTGACTATGTAGTTAAAAGTGAAACTGCTTTTCTTCGGTTAAAAAAAATTATTCCGGCCATTTTCCAGTACAAAAAAATGGAGAAACAATTAAAGTGGTATATGGAGCGAATGTAGCGTCCTGTTAAAACATTTTTTTATTGAAAAAGAGCGATATCTGTCTGTTGGCGGATATCGCTCTTTTTGCATTCGGCCAATACGTTACAGCGATATTTTGTGTGAATGATGTAACTTTTCTTCGGAATTATGTAACACTTACAGTGTTGCCGATGCTGATCTTTGAATGGTGAAAATTAATTCACAAATAAAACTTATCAGAATGAAAAAGATATCACTAAGCCTGCTGATGGGATTAATGTTATTGGTAGCTATTCCTACAATGCTGAAAGCAGAAACCGAACCCACAACAACTACTGCCACAGCAGCTCCGGTTAAATCGGCTGAAGCTACCGCAATGGAAATAAGGTTGAATGAAATTAAAGCGATGGATATGAAAACCTTAAATGCTGCCGAAAAGAAAGAACTACGGAAAGAAGTACGTGAAATTAAAAGCGAACTTAAAAGTGAACTTAATACAAACAGCGAAGCTACCAACTCCGGTGGCGGGATTTATCTATCTGTTGGAGCTGTAATTATTATCGCATTGTTGTTAATCCTTTTACTGTAACAGATACAGAAGCAAAATGCGCTGTAAAAATCAAATTCATTTATCATTTTAATTAAACTATTATGGGAAATTTATTATACGTCATCGCAGTCATACTCATCATTTTATGGCTTATCGGATTTCTTGGAGTTGGCTATACCGGAGGTATCATCCATGTTCTGTTGGTTATTGCAATTATTGCGATAATTCTTAGAGTTATTCAGGGACGAAGAATCCTATAGAACAATACCGATGAAAATATTAGGATTTATTCTTATTGGACTTGGTATAATCATGATGATTTATACCGGATTTAACTATGTAAGCACCGAAAAGGTAGTTGATCTGGGTCCGATTGAAATAACCGCTGAGAAGAACCACCCTGTAAAATGGTCGCCTATAGTGGGTGTTGTGCTTATTGTTGGAGGCATTGTGGTGGTTGCTATTGATAAAAAGAAATAAGAAAATCTTCGTAATAAACTTATAAAATCATTTTTATGCCGCTATTATCCATTTTAATTGTAATAATTGTTGTGGGTGTCCTTTTATGGATCATCAATTCATTCATCCCGATGGATCGCAAGATCAACCAAATTTTCAACATCGTAGTTGTTATCGCATTAGTTATCTGGCTACTAAAAGCATTTGGTCTGTTTACCTACGTAATGAATGTATTCATTTAATATCTGATTTTTCGCCTACAAAAAAAAATTATGAACCTTAAAAGAATCTTTGGCGCTGTACTTACTGTACTCGAAACAGGCGGACTTATTTATGCCGCAGTATTATTTTTGAATGGCGCGGGCGATACAGGGGATGTTAAAGCACTTATTATTTACGGAATACTCGGTTTTGTTTTCTTCATTGCCGGAATCAGTTTAGTGCGTACAACAAAAGATGAAGCTAGTCACTTTTTTGCCAAAAACATACATGGAATCTCGTTATACCTAAGACTTCAGAAATAATGCCTTTTGACGAGGTAAATTAAGTGAATAATGTAACTTTTTACAATAAATGTGTAAGGCTTTATAATCAACAGAAGCTCACCTTTGTATAGTAAATACATAGCAACCCAAGTTTGATGATATGAACAAGATTGGGGCAGGGGATATTGTAAAAAACATTGGGCAGATAGAAAGTGGATCAAGGCTAATGTCGAAGAAATTGAAAGCAAGTTTCGAGACCGTTTCGTCATTCGCACCTGTACAAATTTTCATTACTACCGAAGACGATGCGAGTGCGCAACATCCCGGATCACAGGTAGTATTATCAACCAACAAATTCTCGAATTAATTGGTATTACGAAATATACATAGTTAATCATTGCATTATTAATCATCATTAAAACAAAAAATCATGAATTCAGGGAAAGTATTATTAATTGTATTGGCTGGCGCAGCCGCCGGTGCATTGGTTGGTGTTTTATTTGCACCACACAAAGGTACGGTTACACGCAAAAAAATATCGAGACAAAGTGGAGCTTATGCTGATAGCTTGAAAGAAAAATTAAGCGAAATGGTTGATAGCATCACCGAAAAATTCGAAAAGGTAAAAGAAGAA
>JANYJT010000140.1 GCA_025358395.1 Bacteroidia bacterium | reverse complement strand
CTCTTGAATTGAGTACCGCATCTTTCTGATTAACAACACCTATTTTATCCCCGATAATCAGGCAACCTTCCGTATCGCTAATGGTATTGCCCCAGTGTATCAATATAAAGTCAAAACCCGGGACGTTCTTTACCCAGATCATGTCGTGGTTATATGCTTTCGAAAAATGTGGAGAGAAACGTGTACCTAATGGATAGATTCCATATGGAATACAGGTTTCACCTTTTATTTTAGTGGTGCGATTAGCATCTTCAATGCTAAAACAATAATACTCACCATTGATGAACACCCGACCAATTTCGCAATCGGGATGGTGAAGGAAACGTTCGACTTTAATTAGAGTCTGTCTGTAAAGTCACTTTATTTTGATCTCATTGTCCTAAGGTGTATAACGCCTACGAAGAATTGATGATGATTTAGGTTCGAACTTTTGCATTTTGGGTTTTTCCTTGAAAAAAAGGCTCCGACATTTTCAAAAATCCAACTCAATAAACATAATATTATTCAACTTGACACATTTATCAAATGGTGCAATATAAAATTCAATTTCAACAATCGTTTTTACACAAGACCCGCTATTCGGGACAAAGTCATGTTAGTAATTACCCGGATGTTGTAAGCCAGGACACCCCACATCACCTTCGCTTTAAAATGTTTAAATCCTTTCCAGTTGCAAACCCTCAAGTCGAAGCCCCGTTTGAGGTTTGAAATAACGGCCTCAATACCACTACGCCATTTCTTCAAACGTGTTTCCATATTAAGGCTGGAGGCAACATTTTTCAGGCTTTTTGTAACTTTATTGAAAACGATGTTTACGATACCTTTTGATTTACAATGGTCTAAACTTCCCTGGCAAGCATATCCACCATCAGCTGATGAATCTCTGGGTATTATCCCGTAGTTATCTATCACCCTGTCAATGGTAGGTTTGAATAAAATTACATCAGATGGATTTCCCTTGGGTATTGCACAATCAATAATCAGGTTACTCTTTCCTGTGGCCAGATTTACCTTGTGACCGAATAATACATCGCGTCCACCCTTAACAATAATGTCAGCGTGTAGTTCGTATATCGAGAACAATTTCTGGTCGTTCGGTACTGGCTCGTCCATGATCTGTTTCCGATAAGTCATGCTGTAAACCTTTTCCATCAATGGAAGCAGTTCTTCCAGTTCAGTAATGAGAATGTAAGCTTTAAGACTTAGGCTGTCGAACTTTTTTTTTACAATGTTGGAAACCTGATTAATAGCCTTTGTAAAGGTAATCAGTTGTTTATTAAAGAGATCTACTTGCTTATCCTTTGACTTGATGACGTTTATCTTGAAATAGGTACTTTTGGCTGATTTGGTATAATCGATAAATGAAAGTGCTTCAACCTCTTCCTTGAGGTGGCTCAGCAGTCGGTGGCTTTCATGAATACAGTCCCATACGAGTGAGTTATTGGTCGGGTAATGAATATTACTTTTCACAACTGTACTGTCCTGTCTGATCTTGCTTATATCTTCAAAGCCTTCTTCAATGGCAATTTTTACGATCTCAACCAACACTTTGTGAAGCGTGTCTTCACTTATTCTTGAAATGAACTTCTGAAATGTCTGAAAACAAAATGGTGTGCGCTCATCAAGCTTAATAAATGTAGCACAAATGCGTGAATCGCTTTGTGCATATTCGAGTTCCCGATAGTCATAACCTTTTAGCTCTTTATAAATTGCTGCCCTTACAATTTGTTCAACAGTGGGTGTGTCACCACGTCCAAAATTGTTATCGTCTTCATTACCTGCTATATCAAATTTGAAAATACCATAAATTTCAGGATGAAGTTCAAGAATTGTATCGATAACACCGAATTCGGGGTTCTTGGACCAATCAGATTTTTCAAATTTCAATACCAGGTCATTAAATATTTTCATAGTAAAAGCTATCTTTAATTCGGTAACAAGATACAAAGAAGTTTTTAATAAACCTAAGATATCTGTCTAATATTCATATATTTTATATATTACAGACAGACTCTATTTAAATTCATTTGATTTTTCCCGTTAGGGATATAAATGGGTAGAAAATAGTTTGAAATTCTTAGCTTAAATATTTATTCATCATTGCCATCAGTTGATCCTTTTTTATAGGCTTTGGGAGGTAATCAATACAACCTGCTTCTATACATTTCTCCCGGTCGCTGCTCAAGGCATAAGCCGTAGTCGCAATAATAGGTAAACTAATCCTGAAAGATTTGATGATTTG
>JANYJT010000133.1 GCA_025358395.1 Bacteroidia bacterium | reverse complement strand
CCCAACTTGGGAAAAAAAATGTTCTTCCCTCTATCGGAGAGTAACTCATAAACAGAGGGGTTGTTCTTTTGAATTACATCATTCAATGCAATAGCTTGCTGATCCACTTGTCTCTAGATTAATTTATTTAGAATGAACTTGATTGCAAAGCTATTTAAAAAAGAACAAGGGAGATCGCATCACTAATCAACCATATAAAACTTAACGATGAATTAATGTTTTTTAAATGCTCCACAAACAAAAGGGGCGATGTTATGATCAGCGCCCCTAATGCAACTTTTAACTAAAACTAAACTTTCAAACTATGATCTGGGATGGAACTTATTGACTGTATCCTTGAGAAACTCTTTGTCCAGATGGGTATAAATTTCTGTTGTCAAAATGGACTCATGACCTAACATTTCTTGAACAGCCCTTAGATCCGCACCTCCTTTGACCAATGCTGAGGCAAAGGAATGCCTGAATGTATGAGGACTGATACTTTTTTCAAGTTTGATTTTTACAGCCAAGTTTTTAATAATGGTAAAAATCATTACCCTGCTTAGCTTTCTACCTCTGCGATTGAGAAAAAGTATATTTTCACTTGACTTATCAATTTTTAATTTCCTTCGGTAACCAACCATATATTTCCTGATGTCTTCAATGGCTCTCTTGCTTATTGGAACCAGCCGTTCCTTTTCTCCCTTACCGGCAATTTTGAGGAATTCCTGTTCAAAATGCAGATTCGACAGCCTTAAATTGACCAATTCAGTCACCCTTAAACCACAACTGTAAAGAGTTTCTAAAATGGCTTTGTTTCTTAACCCTTCCGGCTTTACCAGATCTACAGATTCTATCAGTCTGTTTATCTCATCATCTGTCAGAACATCCGGAAGTTTTCGACCAATCTTAGGCGATTCGAGTAAAGCCGTAGGGTCATTTACTACAACCTCTTCAATCAAAAGATATTTATAAAATGACCTAACCCCGGAAATTGTGCGGGCCTGAGTTCTGGGACTCACACCCTTTTCATTCATCCATTCAACAAAATTCCTAAGCTGCGTCAATTTTATTGTTTCAGGTGAAAGTCCCGGATAATGCTCCTCAACAAAATTAATGAGTTTATGGATGTCATTTACATATGCACTGACCGAATTTTGGGAGAGCGATTTTTCCAGTCTTAAAAACGTTTCGTATCCTTTTTTACTTTCTTTCCAGTTCATGGCTTGCTTTTTAAATGAAACAATCGAAACTTGATTTTGTTTGAATTAAGAATTATTTAGCAACAAAATAAGTTCAAATCTTACTATTTTTGATTCACACTCATTTTTTTTTGCCATTTTAGATGAGTTTTTCATTTTGAATTAACATAATTATATACGTATGAAAATTAGTATTGTTAATGGACCAAACCTTAATTTATTAGGCAAACGTGAAAAGGGAATCTATGGGAACAGTTCTTTCGAAGAGTGGCTCCAAAAAATCAGACCTTTCTTCCCTATGATTGAGTTGGATTATTATCAATCGAATATTGAAGGAGAGATCGTTAACTATTTGCAAAAGGTTGGTTTCTCGATAGATGGTATTGTACTAAATGCTGGTGCGTATACCCATACCTCTGTCGCTATCAGGGATGCTATTGCTTCGGTAACTACGCCAGTAGTTGAAGTTCACATCTCCAATATTCTAACTCGTGAATCTTTTCGACATGAGTCCATCATCGGACCTGTTTGCAAAGGAAGTATAATGGGATTTTCCCTCGACTCGTACAGGTTAGGAATTGAAAGTTTTCTTATACCAAAACTCGACTAATCAGATCACCTTTTTTCATACTTATTCCGATATATCTCATAGCTATTCAAACAGAATTACATGAACAGACAAAAACACACAAAAATAGTTGCCACAATCTCTGATAAAAACTGTGAGCCTGAATTCATTCAGTCATTAATGAAAGCAGGAATGAATGTTGTCAGAATTAATACCGCACATCAGACAACAGATTCTGCCATAAATATCATTAACAATGTAAGATCTGTCAGTGATTGTCTGGCAATATTGGTCGATACAAAAGGACCCGAAATTCGGACAAAGAACATCTCTGAACCTATAAAAATCAACAAGGGTGAGAGAATAATTATCAAGTGTGGTGATGATCAATCTCGTTCGGGATTGTTGGTTGTAGATTATATTCATTTTACAAGGGATATCCCAGTTGGAAGCTCAGTTCTTATTGACGATGGGGAGCTGGAGCTAACCATTGTGGCTAATATTGATGACCAGCTTATCGCGCTGGTCTGCAATGATGGTTATGTAAAGAATAAGAAAAGCATAAATGTTCCTGGAATTTCTTTAAATCTACCCTCCTTAACGGAAAAAGACAGGCAGTTTATCAGATGGGCTGCAACCAACGACCTTGATTTTATTGCCCACTCCTTCGTACGTAACAAAGAGGATGTTCTGGCTGTACAAGAGATTCTCGATGAGGAAAAGAGCAAAATAAAAATCATTGCTAAAATAGAAAACACCGATGGGGTCAAGAATATTGATGAGATACTTGATCATGCATATGGCATCATGGTGGCAAGAGGTGACCTTGGCATTGAAATACCAGCTGAAAAAATTCCTTCCATCCAACGCAGGTTAATCCGTAAATGTGTGGAGAGGAAAAAGCCGGTTATTATTGCCACTCAAATGCTTCATACAATGATCAATAATCCAAGGCCAACAAGAGCCGAAGTAAGCGATGTGGCAACTGCCATTTATGATCGGACTGATGCTATTATGCTATCTGGCGAAACGGCTTACGGGCAATATCCTGTCGAAGCTGTTCAGGTGATGTCAAGGATAGCCTTAGAAGTGGAATCAAGCAAGGATAAAAGAAATGATTTGCCTGTTCCCAGACTGGAGAATGAAGTTTCGGCGTTTCTCGCCGAAGCTGCCGTCATGTCAGCAAGTGAACTTAAAGTTGCCGCGATCATTACAGATACCTTGACAGGCAAAATTGCCCGCTACATCTCAGCTTTCAGGAGTCCCCGTCCAGTGTATGCCAAATGTCATACAGGAAGGGTAAAAAGGGAGTTGGCATTATCATATGGTGTATTTGCCAGCGAAATCGTGGTAAAGAAAAATAAATACAAATTGATAGAAACTTCACTTCTCGACTTGGTGGAAAGGGGGTTCATTTCCGAAATGGACACAGTCGTATATGTTGGCGGAAATTTCGGCGTTGGAGGAGGAACCTCGTTCATCGAAATTGCTTCAGTTGCTCAAATGATGCATCAGAAGAAAGAGAAGAGTGAACGATGAAAACGCTTCACACCCTTTTTTACCTCATATCATTGATCACTACTCCCGGATATTTAGATTTGTCGAACTTAAAAAAATCATCTTTCAAATCAACATTGGTTTTCATACTCTTTAATACCAGTATGTAAGTATTGCCATCTTTATTAAAAGTCTGAGCTTTTACTATTTGCGATTTTACCTTGTCAATATACAAGCGAACTTTTACAAATTCTTTTGATTTGTCGACAGGCAAAAGATCAAGAACATGGACCGATTTACCCGATATGTTCTCTTCGCCTATGTACGTGAAATTGAATCCCTTTTCATAGATTGTAAAAATATTGGCCGGATTTAAGGAACCTTCCCTGTCCTCTTCAAAACTGGCTATATTGCACTCTTTGGCCTCGGTTAGATAACTCCAGGTCGTGATTCCATCACAGAATATCTCCATACTAAAAACAGGCATACGCAGCCTATAGCTTTTCCCTTTAAGTGTTACCTCACCATCATTGGTCTGGTTAACATTGTTCTTTTTATTTTCAAGTGTGAAGGAAAAATCAATCTGAATGGTCTTGTAACTTTTGGTTGTTTGTGATAATCTATCCAAAATCTCCTTCGCTTTGGGATCTTGTTGGGCCATCAAACTGGAAGCCATCAGAAAGGCAACCAGAGCAAACGCAATTTTTTTCATCCTTTTTATCAATTTCTTTTTATTTATCAATTATTGTGCCATTTATTGCTGAATATATACAGTTGAAAATCAGAGATCATCTTTATTGCTGAAGCTTTCTCAAAATATTTTCCAGGCTGTTTTCGTCCTGAATAAGAACTTCCCTTGCCTTGCTTCCTGCATTGACACCTACTATTCCGGCTGCCTCCAGTTGGTCCATGATCCGCCCTGCCCGGTTGTATCCAATGGAAAATTTTCGTTGTATGGATGAAGTTGAACCTGTTTGGTTTAAAACAACAATACGTGCTGCATCTTCAAAAAGCTCGTCCCTGTTTTTCAGATCAATTTCGTCCGAACTATCTGAACTATCGCTCCTGTATTCAGGTAAAGCAAACACTGTAGGATATCCCTGTTGTTTGCCAATAAAATTGGCAATCGCTTCCACCTCAGGAGTATCTACAAATGCACATTGAATACGCGTCAGGACATTCCCAATGGAAACCAGCATGTCTCCCCGGCCAATGAGCTGATTTGCCCCCGGGGTATCCAGAATCGTCCTTGAATCAACCATAGATGCCACCTTAAAGGCAATCCTGGTAGGAAAGTTAGCTTTGATGACCCCTGTGATGATGTTTATTGAAGGTCGCTGTGTGGCAATAATCATGTGGATTCCTACAGCTCTTGCCAATTGTGCAATCCTGGCAATTGGCAGTTCAATCTCTTTTCCGGCGGTCATGATCAAATCTGCAAATTCGTCAACGACAACCACAATATATGGGAGATAGCGGTGCCCCTTGTTTGGGTTTAAACGTCTGGAAATGAATTTAACATTGTATTCTTTAACATTCCGGGTTTGGGCCATCTTTAGCAGGTCGTATCTCCGCTCCATCTCAATGATCAGCGAATTTAATGTGTCTTTCACCTGTTGTACATCCGTTATGATGGAATCCTCCATTCCCTCCATTTTTGCCAAAAAATGTTTTTCAATAACTGAGTATAGGTTTAGCTCAACTTTTTTAGGATCAATAAACACGAATTTCAGTTGTGAAGGATGTTTCTTATACAAAAGAGATGAGATAATTGCATTCAATCCGACTGACTTTCCTTGACCTGTTGCACCTGCAACCAGGATATGGGGCATTTTTGTAAGGTCGACAACAAAGGTTTCGTTCGAAATGGTCTTTCCCAAAGCAAGTGGGAGTTCATAATCAGTCTCCTGAAACACTTTGGATGCAATCAGGGAACGCATGGAAACTATTTCAGGCTTGTTGTTTGGTACCTCAATACCAACCGTACCTTTACCTGGCATAGGAGCGATGATGCGAATTCCCAAAGCCGACAAACTAAGGGCAATGTCATCTTCAAGATTTTTAATTTTAGAAATCCTGACCCCAGGGGCGGGCACAATCTCGTATAACGTGACCGTTGGACCAGTAGTTGCCCTGATTTTCTCAATTTCAATACTGTAGTTTTTGAGGGTCTGTAAGATCTTGTTCTTATTGGCCATCAACTCATCATTGGTTACTTGTGGATTCCCGGTTGCACGTTCTTCAAGAAGGTCAATAGTTGGGAATATATACCTTGAAAGATCCAATGTGGGATCATAGTCCGCCTCTTCAATCTCTGTTTCATCATCATTTTGATCTAAACGCGGTTTTTCAAATCCCAATGCAGCCACCGGAAGTTTTTCCGTTATCAAATAAGATTCCTTTTCCACGAAGACCTCTCCCATTTCTAGTTCAATGGAGTCATCATCAGGTTCAGAATAGACAATTTTCACCTCATCATCATCCGATACTTTGGAGAAAGACCGATCCTTTTCCATGGTTTTGGGAGCTTGGACAACAAGTGTCGGATTGTCGGTTACTAAAACAACCTCCTTCTTTTTAGGTAGCCTTTTTTGATTCAGTAAGCCCAGGATAAAACTCCAAGTGTCTTCAAAAGCTACTATTATTAATATCAGGAGGGATCCAAAAAGAATAAATGAAGTCCCCAATCCACCAACAATGAAATTCAGATGCTGAGCCATAATAAACCCATAAGAACCACCAGGCAAAATGGGTGAGTTTTTATAAAAGTAAGAAAGGGAAAAAGCCAGTGCAATAGAAATCCAAATAACAAAGAAAATCCCGTAACCAAAATTCTTTGCCAAAGAGAACTTACCTATCTTGGACAATCTCAAGGAAACGAGGATTGAGAGGTAAAGAATGATGAAAGATGCATAACCAAATCCTTTATTGAATACCCAGTTGGCAAGTAAGGCGCCCCATTTCCCTCCTGCATTCTCTATTTTAATGTTTGGATTGGTCAGAAGTTCTTTGACTGAGATATCCATATGACTTAAATCAGCTCCATCAAGCAAAAGGAAAGAGATGATCGCTAAAAACAAATAAAGTGAAAAGAAAAATATTGGTATAGCAATGATATACCGGAACTTTTCCAATCTAGTAAATTTGGAGCTTTTGACCCCGGAATTATTTCTAGCTAATACTGTTTTTTGCTGATTATCAACCTTTTGTTGAGCCATTTTCCGTCTATTATGAAAAGTCAAATTTAGGATTAAATCCAAACAAAGTTAAAGAAAATTGGCAAATGAGTGGCAAGAAAGAGAGATGAATCCGATTTACAAGCCTTTAGCTACCTGTAGTGAGAAATATTATTGATAATTTTTGTCATGATTTCCTGAGCTAACAGTCATTATCTTCGGTCGAAAATGGTATCGACTTAAATTAACATATGAATAGACTTGCTGTTGTTGCCCTCGGTGGCAACGCCCTGTTGCGTGACAACGAAAAAGGCACAATTGAGCAGCAGGAGCTGCACACTTCAGAAACAATCGAAAATTTAATTTTCCTGGTCAGAGAAGGTTATGATCTGATAGTGACCCATGGGAATGGGCCACAGGTAGGCAATATTCTGATGCGAAACGATGCAGGAGAACAGTTATATGGCATTTCCCCAATGCCTCTTGACGTCTGTGTCGCTGATTCCCAGGGAGGTATAGGATATATGATCGAACGCATCTTTCGAAATACCCTAAATAAATACGGGATTAATAGGAATGTAATAACAATGGTTGGAATGGCGGAGGTTGATCCCGATGATCCGGCATTCAAAAACCCCACCAAACGAATTGGTGTAACTTACAACCTTGAACAGGCAAAAATGCTTGAGGATCAAAATGGATGGTCTTTCAAAGAGAGTAAAAAAAACGGCAATGGTTGGAGAAGGGTTGTTCCTTCTCCTGTTCCAAAAAAGATCATTAATCTGGACCTCATAGGCGGGCTTGCCCGACAAGGAAATATTGTAATTACTTGTGGCGGAGGTGGCATTCCAATTTACTACGACAATGAGAACAATATCCGTACCGTTGATGCGGTTATTGACAAAGATCTAGCCTCTTCAGTTCTGGCTTCCGGAGTTGGGGCTGATGAATTTTATATTTTGACTGATGTTTCATTTATCTACAAAGATTTCGGACTTCCAACACAGGAAAAATTAGAATTTCTGGATTATCAGGATACGAAAAAATACCTCGAAATGGGTACCTTTGCAGAGGGAAGTATGGCTCCAAAGATTATCGCAGCCATGAAATTTGTCGAAAATGGAGGGCTTAAAAGTATTATTACTGAAGCTTCCAAACTGGAGGACAAATCCTATGGATCAAAAATTACCATGCAATACGAATCATAAATATTTCAGCAAATGCCAAACCTTCTTTACCACAAAAATTTTTTAAAACTGCTGGATTTCCAGCCCTCAGAAATTGAATACTTGCTTGATCTGGCTGCCGAATTGAAATGGGCCAAAAAATCCGGAACTGAAGAACCTATATTAACAGGTAAAAATATTGCACT
>JANYJT010000132.1 GCA_025358395.1 Bacteroidia bacterium | reverse complement strand
CTTCAGAGCTTTAAACGCTTTGTTAGGAATTCTAACTCCGTGATACCCATCATGAGCTGTCCCACTAACTTTATTCATCGATAAGATTTCGTTTCCCTTATCTCTTAAGTGTATATGGTATTCCCCAGTCGAATTGTGTGGTTTATGAATGTCGTATGTATATGTCCCAACTAACTGTTGACCTTTATTTTTCGATTCATTTAGTTCTTTAACTTCTATTTCGGAATGTCTAAGTATTACAAAAGATATTCCGTCTATTTCGATTGTTTCTTCTGTCATCGTGTCATCTTTAAAATTACTGCTAACGTTAATTTTGCTGCCTATGGCAAGCATTATTTAATCTACCTTAAATCCGCAAGCAAGTTATTAACAAAAGTCATCAAAATATTGTGCAAAAGTATTTTGCACAATATTTGACAACTGGAAAATTTCACCTAATTTAGCGCTTCGAAACAACCAATTAATCTTAAAACTTTCGGGCATGAAATTACAAATAAAATCTGATAACTATAGTCCTTTTGCAGGAATTTCTTTTGTTAATGAAGAATTTGATAAAATAGGACTGTCTCAACTTATAGATAAAGAGCTAGGAACAAGGGTAAAGTACTTTGGGTATTCTTATAGTGATATTATTAAAAATTTATTCAATGTTTTTTTTAGTGGTGGTAATTGTGCTGAAGATATTCAAACTCATTTAGGGAATTATCTAAAATCCATACCTGGAAATAAAGTTTCAAGTGCTGACACAATATTAAGAGGGATAAAAGAATTGGCCACCTCAAATACTAATTTTATTTCTAAATCAGGAATTACTTATGAATTTAACATCAATCCAGAACTCAGTGCCTTAGTTGTAAAATCATTGATTCATACTAAAAGATTAATAAAACACTGTTATTATGACTTTGATTATGATAATCAAATATTAGCTAATGAAAAGTATGATGCTAAAAAGACATATAAACATAATAAGGGTTATTTCCCAGGTGTTGCAACAATAGGTAATAATATAGTTTACCTAGAAAATCGTGCGGGTAATGCAAATGTTAAATTTGAGCAAGCTTCAACACTTAAAAGAGCATTTAAGCATTTGAATGAAAACGATATTTATGTAAATCGTGCTAGAATGGATGCAGGATCTTATTCAAAAGAAATCATAGAAGTAGTTGCTTCAAATAGCAAACTGTTTTATATCAGAGCAAATAAAAGTGCAGAGCTACTTATGCAAATGGCAGAAATTAAGAATTGGGAAACTGTAGAAATTAATTATAAAATATATGAAGTTGCTTCAATAGTATTCACTCAATTTTTTGAACAAGAGAATTATCGTTTGGTTATTATGAGAGAAAAAAGTGAAAGTAATCAACTAAATATGTTTTCTAAAGATACTTTTATTTATCGTAGTATTTTGACTAGTGATTGGAAAAGCACAGAAAAAGAAGTTATAGAATATTATAATCAAAGAGGTAGCAGTGAAAAATTATTTGATGTAATGAACAATGATTTTGGGTGGAAGCATTTACCATGTTCATTCATGAACGAAAACACATCGTATTTAATACTAATGGCAATGGCTAAAAATTTCTATAATTATTTTGTAGAAAAAGTTTCAGCTATTTTTGATGACATAAAGCCAACTTCAAGACTTAAACGATTTATATTTAGATTTATATCTGTTGTTGGCAAATGGATTTATAAAGGAAGACAATGGGTGTTAAAATTGTACACCGATAGACCATACGATGCGCTCGTAATCTAAAAACACATACTTTTATCAGTATTTTTAAAATGAACCATGGATAACTATGTCTAATAAATTCATCAAACATTCTTGTATGTTACTTATTAACAAGCAATAAAACTAAAATTGAAATGTGTCTTAGGATATAATTTACCTCAGTAAATAAATTTCAACAATAAAAATTCAGCAGTTTTAGTTTACGATAGTCTATTGATTAAAAAGTTTCCAAATTTTGAAAAAAATTAGTGGATTTTGACATAGGGAATGTAAAATATATCCATAATACCTCATTAGAGATTGCTCAATTTTTGGGTTGCGGATTTAAGGTTAAAATAAATATTTTATATTACTAATTCATCTTCATCATTGAGGAAACCAAAAGCTCGTTTTGGCTTTTTAACTGCTTTAACAGGGTCTAAACCATTTATAACATATTGTAAATTTGACACGGGCAAAGTGGCTAAATAATGCTCTGTTGTTGTAGAGTTAGTGTGCCCTAATAATTGTTGAGCGTAATCTTTATGACCGTTGAATAACAACTTTGTTG
>JANYJT010000074.1 GCA_025358395.1 Bacteroidia bacterium | reverse complement strand
CATATTAACTGCTGATAAACAATGGCTAATCAATTCAAGTTTAAGGATTGGTGCAGGAGTAAAAATGACCTTGCAGCCTGGAACACATTTGCAAATTAATGGAGGAGTTGATAACCGTGGATATATTGAAGCTATTGGAAATGAAAATAATAGAATAAAAATTGAAGGTCCTTTATCCGGTAATTTTACAATCAAATATGTTGATCTGGATTTAAGAATGAACTCCTTTAGTGGGAATGCAATTCATTGTAACTTCGAAAACGGAAATGGAATAGGTTATGGAAGTTTCTTCAACTGTTCTTTTACAAATTTTCTTGAATTCAACATAAGTTCTGGAACTATAAGCGGTGCATTTAATAATTGCCTGTTTGAAAATTTTAATGCAGGTAGCTTAAATGGCAGTAGTTTCCAAAGTGTTTTTGAGAATTTGTATACAGGAGATCCTGGGTACAATACTTTCGTCAGTAGCTATTCAGTATTTAATAAAATTATAAATTTCACCAAGATCCAGGCACCTTGGAATCCTTTTGCCTGGTCTCATTTCCCGGGATTTTTATTTTATATTTCTTCTGGAAATGAGAAAATTCACAAAAATTCACTCATATCCAATGATGAAACTTCCTATTTTGTTAATACCTCGGGAAGTTCAGATGCAATAAGTCTTTCTAATCAATATTGGGGTACAACTGATTCTTTAAAAATAAGGAAGAAGTATACTGATTTTTGGAATGATGCAAGCAGGCCTTTCTTTTTTTATAAACCATTATTGATAGAACCATCTGATTCCTGTCATGCCCATGTTTGGAAAATTCTGGTAAATGGGAAAGATGCTCAGGATGAGTTAGTCGATCCGGTTGGCGTTGGAAAACAAAGATTCGATGTTTACTTTAACCGACCTATGGATAAAACCAAAATTCCTCAAATAAGTTTTGGCGTAAAACCACCATATAACCAGCAATCGATTAACCAAAATGGGTTCTGGTCTGAAGATGGGAAAATTTATACTGTCTACAAAAATATTAGTTTAGCAACAGGTGATGGTCTCAATCGAATACGGGTAGCAGGAGCAAAAGAAGTAAATGGCTGGGAGTGGGAAATTCCGGTTGAAGACATGCGCTTTGAATTTGTGATCAGTGCAGCCAATTCTGCCTCAATGGATTTTCTGGCCACCCCTAGCTTAGGCAAAGTAAAATTAGAATGGAATAACAACGACTTGGCTGATGGTTTAGGCTTCAATATGTACCGGATGGAGCATATTAACGACTCTGTATTGACCAAACCTGTGCTGGTCAATAAAACATTAATCGCTGACACCCTTTTTACTGATTTTGCAGTTACACCCAACAAGAAATACTACTACTATTATAAAATCCTCCGCACCAACCTAACAGAAACCGATTCATCAAAGGTTGTAAGTGCCATCCCTTTTACAGCAGCCAAAGGCGATGCCAATGGTGACCTTTTTGTAAATGTGCTGGATATTACCACCATTGTTGCTTATTTGCTTAACAACAACCCTCAGCCCTTTATCACGGAGGCTGCCGACCTGAATAGTGATGGGAATATCAATGTGCTGGATATTGTAGGTGTAGTAAACCTTGTACTTGGAAATAAATCCGCTTTGATTGCCACTTCAGAGCAGATCAAACTCTACATGCAAAACGATACACTGTTTGCAGATGCCCCAGTTGCGGTTGGCGGTATTCAGTTCGACATCAGTGGAGTTACTTCAGTTGAAGAAATTCAGAAATTGAAAGCGCTAGAAGGTTTTGAATCGGGTTACAGTGCCAACGAAAAAGGTGTAAGATTGCTTTATTACAGTCTGTCGGGCAAAAACATTTCCGCAGGCACTCGTATTCCTTTGCTGAGATTAAAAAAGGGAAGCGGAGTAGTTGATCCAATTTTTGCAGATAAAATAGGAACATCTATTCCAGTAAATTACGATGTGACCGGAGTATGGAACCTCAGTGATCAATTGAATGAAACGGTTGCTGAACTGGGACAAAACTATCCCAATCCACTAAACCAGCAAACTACAATACCTTTCCATATCTATGAACCTGTTGATGAAGCTGTCATCCGCATTGTGAATATGTTTGGACAAACAGTGGAAGCCATCAGGTTGAGCAATCCAACCGTTGGAGAGCATTTGCTGCAATGGAATTCAGGAGCCAACAAGGGATTTTTTGCCTACCTGCTTGAAATTCGAAGAGGAAAGCAACAGTTCATTTGCCCGGTTAGAAAAATGATAGTACAATGATAAAAGGTACACAGAGTTACACGGAGGTTTCACAGAGTTTCACAGAGATTTTTTCATTTCTCTGGGTACCTCTGTGAAACCTCTGTGCAACTCTGTGTAATAAAAGTAGTTTAAGAACAAAAAATATAAACATGGTACGCTTCAAAAAATATAATCTTTCACTTGGATGGATTTTGTGTTTGGCAGGAATAGTTATTTCCCAAACCCTGTTTGCAGCCAATATCCTCAGGATCGGAAACTATTCGGTAGAGCCAAATACAGAATTCACAATCCAGCTTGAAGCCGAGAACAGTAGTCCCTTTGTGGCCTTTCAGGCAGATATTCCCCTTCCAACTGGCTTTAAATACGTAGACGGATCCGCACTGCTCAATGCATCCCGGATTTCAGGCCATGCCTTAAGCGCCAGCCTGCTAACTGGTAACATCCTCCGGCTGATCGGGTATTCGGGTAGTAATACTGCCTTCACAGGCACTTCAGGCGCTTTGGTAAGCTTTAAATTAAAGTCAGGAACCATTCCAGCCACCTATGCCTTGGCTATCCAGAATCCATTGCTGGGAGATAATCAATCCATTAATATCCTGACTAATTCGGTTAATGGTGCGGTTACCATTTTAGCACCCAATATCAGGTTGTCTGCTACTGATCTGAATTTCGGACGTGTTCCCCTTGGCACCAATGTAATGCAATACATCCAGATTACCAATGAAGGGAATCGCGACTTAATTGTGAGCAGCCTGACTTTTAACGATGCGCAGTTTACTACAACTGATGCGACACCCATCGCCATTGGTCCAAATAATACCCGTTCTGTTGCAGTAAGATTTACGACTACTTTCAAAGGTACATTCGCAAAGCAGATCCAGATCAGTTGCAATGATCCCGATCAACCCACAGCTACAATCGCTCTGAATGCGATTGCTTTTGCTGTGAACGAGATTCATACGGGAAACCTCACCGGTGCATCCTCATCAACCGGAAAGCTTGATTTTAGTCTGAACAACATGGAAGGATTTACAGGTTTCCAGTTTGATCTGAATCTTCCCCAACCGATGGCTTATTCAGGATCTGCACAACTCTTCAGATCGGTCGATCATACGGTAAGCGTTAACCAACTGAATGCTCAAACCTTGCGGGTATTGGTTTTTTCAGCAGGTAATAAGAACTTTACCGGAACCGTTGGGAAAGTACTCAGTCTTGATTTTGCCCTCAAAGGTGTAGCCGGCGGGTATTCTGTGGGAATCAGTAATGTCATCATTGCCAATAGCTTGGGTGAAAACATTGTTTCTGCTTCTTATGGAGGATATCTTCAAATCACTTCTCCCGATATTGATGCACCCACA
>JANYJT010000062.1 GCA_025358395.1 Bacteroidia bacterium | reverse complement strand
CCACGCCCGCACACCCCGACAGGGAGCCCGCAAACCCCAGATGACGTTCCAACAACGCATCGCAATTGAGCGGCAACGCAAGGATCTGGAGCCAAGCCTGTCCTGAGTCCTCAATTCGTGGGCAAATCTCCAGCACCGGCTTCCACTTAGGGACGGGACCAGTAGCCCCCAGTGGCCAACCCCATGCCGTTCAAGGCCATTCCTGGCCATTCCCCAGTTCCTCTTTGCACCAGGTTGAAAATGTCGTTGACAAGTCTATCATGTGCCGATAGACAAAATGCGGCACCGAAGGAGGCCCTGCAATGCTGTATCAACGATCCTTGGAGATCGAACGACGGCTGGAAACCGTGCTACGGCTGATTCGCTCGGGCGACTACTCCACCCCGAAAATCGCCGAGCAGCTTGGCGTTTCTATTCCGACGGTGTCGCGCGACGTGACCGCTCTGCGCGAGCGCGGACACAATATCCGATCCGAGCGAGCATCCGACGGCTGGCGATACGTTCTGGCCAATGGCTCTTCTCGAATAGGACGTTCCGCGCCCATTCTGTTGTCAGATGCGAGGCACTGAACGTGTGTGACGTAGCGTTATCGAAGGAAAGAAAGGCGAGGAACCCATGAACGCCGACATCATGAAGCGAGTAGTGCGAGCCATCGCCGATGGATCACAGGGCGACTTGGATCAGCTTGCTCACAAAATCGTCGAAGCGGAACGTCGCACAGGACATACAAAGCTTGCCGACCAGCTTCAGGGCATTCTCAATCGGCCACGACCCCGCAAGAATGGCCATTCGCCCACCAATGACAATGAACGCAGTCTTAAGGAACTGCCACTCAGCAGGCGGCACGGTGAAAACCTCGCGACGTTGATTCCCAGGGAGTCATTAGAGCACCATATGGTTCTCCCAGGGACAACCGAAAATCGCTTTGCACGCATCGAGTGCGAATATGCCGCCCGCGAACGTCTGGGTGCCTATGGCTTGCGCCCGCGAAAAACCGTTTTGCTTTACGGGCCACCAGGCTGTGGCAAATCGCTCGGAGCCAAGCGACTGGCATGGAACACGGGCCTGCCTTTGATGAAGGTACGATTTGACGTGTTGATTTCTTCATATTTTGGCGAGTCAGCCATCAATCTCCGCTCGATTTTTGACGCGGCAAAAGAGCGCCCATGTGTTCTCCTGCTAGACGAATGCGATTTCATCGCCCGTTCACGTGTCAACTCTAAGGACATTGGTGAAGCATCCCGGATCGTTAACGCACTCCTCCAATTGATGGAGGAATACGACGCACCGGGCCTACTCGTCGCTACCACGAACATCGAATCTTCTCTCGATCAAGCGCTCTTCCGGCGTTTTGACGACGTGTTTCAGATTCCACTACCCGGCCGCGGCGAGATAGAACAATTGCTCCGCATGACGCTTTCTGCCGTCCAACTCGCCGAACCAATCGACTGGGCACACCTCGTGGAACGATTGACAGATGCATCAGCGGCGATGGTTGTTAAAGCCGCTCAGGATGCCGCCAAAGCCGCAGTTTTGGGTGGAAAGAGAATCGTGGCCGAAGCGCACCTCCAACAAGCCATTGCTGAGCTACGAAAGGCCGATAGTCCAGCGCACAAGGAATAACGAATGCCGGGACCGCACAACTTTGAACACCTTCCGTTGCTTCTTCGTTACCAAGGCAGGGCGCGCATCCGGGGAGGCGGTTCAACATCGCCGCAGACTCTCGCGAACAAGAACGCACGGCTGACGCACAGCGCATCCCTTAAGGGTTCCGGTCACTCGTTGACTGGTAACTGGCAGGAACGTAAAGCACAGCGGCAAGGTCACAACCTTCCCGTAATCCCCGAAGGCATACCAATTCTTCTCCAAGTCGATCCCAGCCTTGAATTGGATGTCTTGCGGGAGAAGTTCGCCTTTGAAATCGTAGCGGAACAAGAAGAAGGCTACGTAATCGTGGCGTCCGAGGACATTCAACTCGCCGCGTTCCTTCAGATGGTGCAAGCATTCGCGGTGCAGGTCCACGGGTCCGCAACCATTGCCGCAGTTCACAAGCTGTTTGACGACCCGAACCAGACCGAGCGGCTTCGCCGCATTCTCTCGGAACGCCTTTTCAACATGTGGCCGACAATTGACGACAACCAACTCTATGTCGTTGATATTGGCATAGCATGCGCCGGAACTCAGGAAATCGCACCGTACCCCACAAGGGGAAAACGTGACACCGACGCCGATTGGGCCAATAAGGAAAGTGCATGGTCCCATGCACGTACGCAGGCCTATTCCGCATGGGATGACATCAAGGCTGCCCGCGAAGGCGAGATCACGCAAATCGCCACGTTTTACCAAGCGGAGATTCTCAGTTTTATTGATGGTGTCCCTTTCAATGCCGCCGTGTTGCCCGACAGCTTCACAATCCGGCTCAAGATCATCGGAAAGGGATTGAAGGATTTTGTCCTCAACTACGCTTACATTTTCGAGGTCGTGGAACCCGAAGACATCGCACTGCCACAGCGTGCAGCAGGGTGAAAGCAAGTAGAATATCAG
>JANYJT010000026.1 GCA_025358395.1 Bacteroidia bacterium | reverse complement strand
GCTGCTAAACCACCTGGTCCACTGCCTATTACCGCAAGGTCAAATTGCTTCATGTTGATTATATGATAGTTGAGTTAATCAATGTTCAAATTACGGAAAAATAATTGATATGAGTGCAGATAATTCTTAATTTCGCCATCTCAAAAGAATGAAATGAACATATCCAAAATTGAACACATTGGAATTGCTGTGGAAAGCCTTGAAACGGCTATTCAATACTATGAAACCCTACTTGGAACTAAGTGCTATGCAATTGAAGATGTGGTAGACCAGAAAGTAAGGACGGCCTTTTTTAAAGTAGGGGAGACAAAAATCGAATTACTTGAATCGATGGACCCTGAAGGACCCATTGGAAAGTTTCTTGATAAGAAAGGTCCCGGCGTTCATCACATTGCTTTTGCCGTAGATGAGGTTAATAAAGCATTAACTGAAGCGGAGTTGGCAGGAATTCAATTGGTTGATAAGATTGGAAGAAAAGGGGCAGAAGGCCTCAATATTGGTTTCCTTCACCCTAAATCCACGTTAGGTGTTTTAACGGAATTCTGCAGTGAATAATTCTTACCTTGTTTCAAAAGTCAAAATAGAATTTTTAGCTTGTGCTTACTTTGGTAAGTGCCTTCTGACCGCATACGAAAACCCATTTTCATGATGGGGTAGGGAGATCATAAACTTATCCTTCAATTCTTGGGGAGAGTTATGTACAACATAGGATAAATGCGTAAAATCAAGCATTTCAAGATCGTTGAAGTCATTGCCTATACCCAGAGTTTCATTTTGTTTAATCCCCTTTATATCGCATATTTCAGCAATCCCATGGGCTTTTGAGATTCCTTTTGGAAATATTTCCATCCATATCCAATTTTCATTGAGGGGTGAGGTCGTTCTGATGATGCTTATTTCAGAAAATTGACCCATTAAAAGATTTTTGACCTGATCAAATTTGTCACTTCCCTTTTTAAAGAAGAGCAACAGCTGGGATGAGCTATATTTTTCCCCGGGAACAATCTCTTCAGACTTACCCATTTTAGCATGTACATCAATGTATCGTTCAATTTCAGGACAGTCAGTTCTTTTCCACCAGAAAAAGTTGTGGTTATCCGGAAAACAATCGGAAACTTTAAAATTAAACTTATTATCTATCAAAAATTCAATTAGATGAGCTGTTAACTCTTCCGGAAAATTTACCGACCTGATTACCTCTTGTTTTTGCCAGTCAACGATTCCGGCACCCGAAGAGCAAATAACATAATCAAAAGGATCAGATGGATTCAGAGCCCTTCTTACCTTGAAAAGGTTTCTCCCGGTTGCAGCAACTCTGCAGATTCCCAATTTGCCAAGTATTTCAAGTGTTTCAAGATCTTCAAGGCTAATTGAATGATCATTTTGAAGTAAGGTCCCATCCAGGTCGGTTACCACCATCTTTATTTCGCCCATAAATATGCCATTCAATTTTATGGCAAAGTTCGCCAAAGTTTTGGAGAGGAGAACAAAAATTCTTGCTATTTTTGCAAAGCATTAAAAAGTAAATTCATGTTAAAAGGTATTTTGGCAATATCCGGGCAACCGGGTCTATTTAAGGTTCTGTCTGAGGGCAAAAATGGAGTGATAGTTGAATCCCTCCTAACCGGCAAAAAGCAAACAGTTTTTGCCAGTGCGAAAATGAGTACACTCGAGGATATTGCAATTTATACCACCAGCGAGGACTTTCCGCTCAAGCAGGTTTTCAGAAAGATTTCAGATATGGAAAATGGTTCTGCAGCCATTCCAGCAAATACGAAACCTGAAGATCTTAAGAAATATTTCGAGAAAGTTTTGCCGGATTACGATAAGGAACGGGTATATGTATCCGATATAAAAAAAGTCCTTACTTGGTATAACTTACTGCAAGAAAACGGATTACTTATTTTCGAAGAGGCTAAAACTGAAAAAGAAGAAGGCTCTTCGGAGGAGAAACAATAAAACAAGAACGCCCGGATCAACATCCGGGCGTTCTTGTTTATAAGGCCTTGGTTACAAATCAAGTAGCACTTCTCCAACATCTTTCCCTTTAAACAAAATGTTGCCGGGATTTTCTATTAACTCTTTTATTTTAACTAGAAATCCGACAGAATCCTTGCCGTCAATGATTCTATGGTCATATGAAAGTGCAATATACATCATTGGCCTGATTTCGACCTTTCCGTCAATTGCCACCGGACGATCTTTGATGGCATGCAAGCCCAGAATGGCACTCTGCGGAGGATTGATGATTGGTGTCGACATCATTGACCCGAAGACTCCGCCATTGGTGATCGTGAAAGTTCCACCTGTCATTTCCTGAACGGTAAGACGTTTATCACGGGCTTTTTCTGCAAGGTCTTTGATAGCACCCTCAATCTTAGCGATATTCATCATCTCAACATTACGAATAATGGGTACCATTAATCCTTTCGGACTTGAAACTGCAATTCCGATATCGTGGTATTTTGGTGTGACAATCTCATCTCCATCAATCATTGAATTAACAGAGGGATGCTGAATTAGGGCATGGCTTACTGCTTTGGCAAAGAAGGCGTTGAACCCCAGTTTGTAGCCATATTTTTCGGTGAAAGGTTTTTGAAAGCGTGATCTCAAGTCCATAATTTTGCTCATATCAACTTCATTAAATGTCGTGAGCATCGCTGTTTCATTCTTTACAGCCACCAGTCGCTGACTCAATTTACGCCTTAAAGGAGTCATGCTGACGCGATCTTCTTCCCGACTTAATTTCGGCAGAACCTGTGCAGGATTATTATAAGCCTTGACAATCTGTTCCATATCAGTTCTGGTCAGTCTTCTGATCCCTTCGATAACATCGTCAACGGATAAATTTGCTTGTTCCATCACCGCCTTTGCAGTGGGAGTCATTTTCAGCGTTATTTCAGAAATTTGCGTTGCATTTGTTGTTTGCAAGGAGATGATACTCTTTACATCTTTCTCAATATCAATATTTTGTTGTTCTATTTTTGACTCAGTTTTGATTTGAACAAGCTTCCCGACAGGATGCGAAGGGCTCTTCTCCGTATCAATTGTGCCGGCAACGCTGCCAACTGCGACACGTTCTCCCTCTTTTGCGATTATATGCAATTGCCCGGAAGCTGTAGAAATGAGCGAAAGAGTAGCTTTGTCTGATTCTACCTCAGCCAACTCCTGATCTTTTCGAACAATGGTGCCATTTTCAACCAGCCATTTCCCAATTTCAACTTCAGAAATGGATTCTCCCGGTGAGGGTACTTTAATTTCAACGATCATGCCAGGCTTATTTATTGATTTTTATTTAAAAAATTGATGATCTAACTAAAAACGGAATCCATGATCCGCTCCAGTCTACGCTTGTGTTTTTCAACTAAACCCGCTGCCGGACTGGCACTTTCAGGACGACTCACTAATTCGAGCCCTAACTCAGGATATTTTCGAAAGAGATACGGCCATACTCCCATATTGGCAGGCTCATCCTGAACCCACAAAAATCTTTTGGACTGTGGGTTATTAAAGATTATTTCACGTACTTCTTCAGATGGGAACGGAGATATTTGCTCTACTCTGTGAATGGCAACATTCATTTTTTCAAGCTTTTCCCTTCGTTCTATCAGTTCAAAATATATTTTACCGGACGTAAAAACAACAACTTCAGCTTTTCCTTGCCTGACATCCTTATCTTTGATCAATTTAGTAAATCCGCCTTTGGTTAATTGTCCCAAAGATGAAACAACTTTGGGATGACGGAGAAGGCTTTTGGGGGTAAAAACAATCAATGGGATTCTCACATCTCCCAATACCTGTCTTCTCAAACAATGAAAAAGGTTGGCCGGGGTAGTAGGGACAACTACATGCATATTATAATTGCTGCAAAGGGACAAATACCGCTCAATTCTGGCGCTGGAATGTTCCGGACCCTGTCCTTCATATCCATGAGGAAGGTACAAGACTAATCCGTTCATCATTCCCCACTTTTCACCTGCTGAACAGATATATTGGTCATAGATTACCTGTGCGACATTGGCAAAGTCTCCAAATTGACCTTCCCAGATGGTTAAACCTTTGGGATTCGCCATCGAATAGCCATACTCAAAGCCCATTACTGCGTATTCGTTTAATGGAGAGTTGTGTACAGTAAATGAAGCCTGATCTTTCGAGATATTTTGAAGAGGAAAATATTTTTCACCACTATCTTCCAGTACCAGAGCGGAATGCCTGTGCGAAAATGTACCGCGCTGAGCATCC
>JANYJT010000069.1 GCA_025358395.1 Bacteroidia bacterium | reverse complement strand
CCAACCATTACCGCAACAAAAATTGACGGTGGTACAGGTCTTGGAGCTTTTGTAAGCGCACTAACAGGATTACAGAAATTCACTGTTTACCATGTTCGTGCATTTGCGACAAACAGTGCAGGAACTGCATATGGAGCAGATATTCAGTTTACTACATTAGCTGATATTCAAACATGGAACATTCCTGGCGACTATGTAGCGGCCAGCTATCCTGGAACAACCTTGGGTGATTGGGCTCCAGACAAATCGCCGCAAGTAATCAGCACCATTTCTGCCCCTGACAAATTAGAAGGTTATGTTTACATGGCTAATGCGTCCAATCAATGGAAATTTGCTACCCAGCCAAACTGGAATGGTCCAAATTACGGAGATGGTGGCGCAGGTAAACTGGATGGGAATGGTCCTAATATCACTTCTCCGGCCGGATATTATAAACTCAACGCGAACACCACAACCATGACATTTACAGCGGTTAAAACTGTTTGGGGTGTGATCGGCGATGCAACTCCTCAGGGATGGAACGACGAGACAGCTTTGACATATAGTCCAACCCAACGTATTTGGCAAGGTGTCATGCATCTAACTGCTGCCAACATTAAATTCAGGGCCAACCACGACTGGGGCTTGAATTATGGTAGTGATAAGGCTGATGGAAATTTGGGTGCAGGTGCAGCAAACATTGCTGTTTCTTTGGAATCTGATTATGCCATTACGCTTGATTTAAGTAAGCCTAACGTTTATACTTACTCTGCCAACAGATGGGGTGTGATCGGTGATGCAACACCGGGCGGCTGGAGTACTGATACCAATTTGACCTGGGATGCTACCAATAAGGTTCTCAAAGTTACCTTGAACCTGACTGTTGGTGCCATTAAATTCAGGGCCAATGATGATTGGGGTATTAATCTCGGTGGCCTAAATTTCAATGCCCTTACCAATGGAGGAGATAACATTCCAATCGCTGTTGCCGGAAGTTATACCTTGACACTTGATGTCCTGAAAGCGGTTCCTTCCTGTACCATTACCAAAAATTAATTTGAATTGTATTTTTAAAAAGGAGGGTAACTTTACAAGTGCCCTCCTTTTTATTTCATGTGATAATGATTTGTCTTTTAATTGCCACATGGAATCGAAGATCGACGAAGTCAATAGCCACGTAATTATTTTCTGTTGGTTCCAACATGTCAGCATGGCTATTTAATGACAATTATGCTTAATTTCAGCCATCCGTTCCTTATCAAAGTCCACCCATGAGAAACCATATATTGTTGATGTTGATGCTCCTGATGTTCAAAGCGGGAGTTGCACAGGTCATAACCTCATCCCCTGCGCTTCCCAGTGATAATCAGTTGGTAACAATCACTTATGATGCAACAAAAGGTACTGCCGGATTGAAAGATTATACCGGAGATGTATATGCCCATATCGGTGTTATTACAGATAAGAGCAGCTCAAGTTCCGACTGGAAATATATCGTGGCAGGATGGGGTGTTAATGTAGACAAAGCCAAGATGACACGGACTTCAGCAAATTTGTATCAGTTAACTTTGACACCTGATATCCGTCAATATTTTGGGGTTCCTGCAGGTGAGGTAATTCTTAAGGTTGCAATGGTTTTCCGCAGTGCAGTGGCAGTTAACGGAGCATTTTTGGAAGGGAAGGATACAGGAGGCAAGGATATCATGCTGGATGTTTTCGGGGCCGGGCTCAACTTTGTCATCCAACAACCT
Organism: Bacteroidia bacterium; assembly: GCA_025358395.1. The sequence goes on along the minus strand of JANYJT010000069.1, from coordinate 11,691 downwards.
ATAAAAAATCAAGTATATCAACCTTTTGCAAGCATTCCCTTTTCCGCGACTGCATCTGCCTCAGCCAATTTGGAGCTTTATCTGAATAACAAGAAAATTCTCTTTCTTGCCGGAACAAATATTTCCTATAGTTTCAATCTGGCAGCCGGCGAATACTGGATCAGGGCCAGTGCCATTACTCCTTCCAAAACAATTACTGATTCAGTCTATGTCTATGTAGCAGGAAGTCAAATTATTGAAACCAGGCCATCTAAGGCGATCAAAGGAATTACGTACCCGGATAGCCAATCCGCCACCCTGGTGCTCTGGGCGCCCTTCAAGCAGTCGGTTTTTGTCATTGGTGATTTCAACGATTGGCACCCGTCAGGAAGTTCGCGAATGAAAAAGGATGGTGATTATTTCTGGCTTACGGTTTCCGGTTTGACCCCCGGTAAAGAATACGCGTTTCAATATCTGGTAGATGGCAATCTTAAGATAGCCGATCCCTATACCGACAAAATCCTGGATCCCTGGAATGATCAGTACATCAACGCAGCTACCTATCCGAATCTGATCGCTTACCCTGCCGGAAAAACTGAAGGAATCACCTCTGTGCTTCAAACAAACAAGGTAAAGTACAGCTGGGCCGTGCCACAGTTCACTCCTCCGGCTTCGGATACCTGTATCATTTATGAAGCATTGGTACGGGATTTTGATACCAGGCATACTTTTGGCGGAGTAGCTAGTCACCTGGATTATCTCAAAGACCTGAAAGTGAATGTTCTTGAACTGATGCCTGTGAATGAATTTGAAGGAAACAGCAGTTGGGGCTATAATCCTTCATTTTATTTTGCCCCGGACAAATATTACGGACCGGCAGATGAGCTCAAAAAACTGGTAGACCAGTGCCACCAGCGGGGAATCGCTGTGGTAATGGATATGGTTTTGAACCATTCGTACGGTCAGAGCCCGTTTGTTCAGCTCTACTTTGACGGTTCGAAGCCAACGGCACAAAACCCCTGGTACAATGTCAGCAGTAATTTCCAAAATCCGGATGCCCAATGGGGATATGATTTCAACCACGATAGTCAGGCTACCAGGGAGTTGGTTGACAGTATCGCTTCCTATTGGATGACTGAATTCAAGATAGATGGTTTTAGATACGATTTCACGAAAGGTTTCTCCAACAACATCAAAAGTAACACGACCGATCCATGGGGGAGCAAATATGACGCCCAACGCATCTACAACCTCGAGCGCATGGCCGGCGAAGTAAGAAAACGAAAACCGGGTGCCCTGGTTATTTTCGAACACCTTTCCGATAATCCGGAGGAGAAAGAGCTGGTCGAATCGGGAAACGGAATACTGCTCTGGGAGAATTGCAACTACAGTGCCGGACAGGCCGCTATGGGATTTGCTGACGCAACTTCCGACCTTAGCGGAGCCTCCTATTTATCCCGAAACTGGAACAAAGCTGCCGCAGTAGGATATATGGAGAGCCACGATGAAGAGCGGATAGCATATAAATGCCTCGCTTTTGGTAATTCCTCAGGAAACTACACCACAAAAGATAGTACGACAGCTTACAAAAGAGCTGCCCTCACGGCTGCCCTCTTTATGCCTATCCCCGGACCGAAAATGCTCTGGCAATTTGGTGAGCTGGGATACGATTATTCAATAAACTTAGGTGGCCGGCTAGGCGAGAAACCTGTCAAATGGAACTATGTGGATCAACCTGCCCGCACCTATCTTTTCAGGGTGATGGCGAAACTTTTTTACCTTAAAAAAACCTATCCGATCTTTAAAACGACCGATTTTAGCAACTCTTTTGCCGGAGAGACAAAGTGGCTCAAGCTGAATCAGGGCAGTGACAATGTTTTGGTAGCGGGGAACTTTGGGGTTGTTTCCAACACAGTTAGCCTCCAGTTCCAGAAGACAGGTACCTGGTATGAATATTTTACCGGGACGACCCTGGAGGTAACAAATACCACTCAAAATCTGAATTTCGCGCCGGGTGAATTCAGGCTGTATTCGACCCAAAATTTTTCCAAACCCAATATCACAACTGAGGTGGATATTCTGACAAGACCGGAAGTTGGGTTTGTGATTTGGCCAAATCCCGTGAGCGAAACCATTCGTATTTCCTCTGTTTCACCGCTTTCGCGGATCGCTGTCTATTCGATGAATGGAACCAAAATCAAAGAGCTTACGTTACCCGGGACAGAAACTTCAGGTCAGGAACTTTTTTTGGGCGACCTTCTAAGAGGGAATTATCTTATTCAGGTAGTAAACCAAAGGGGACAAAGCGAGTCCAAGAAGATCATTAAGTACTAAAAGAATGAAAAATAGCTTTAACCTTACTTTAGGTGGGCTGCTTGTTGTGTTGGCTTTGCTTTCCTTTAATTCAATCAACAAAAATGAGGATTTCACCAACAAAATCATTAACAGATTCAACAAGCTGTGGATGGTTTTTCCTCAAGAGAAGGCCTATCTTCAAACTGATAAGCCATATTACAATGCCGGTGAAGATATTTGGTTTAAAGGTTATCCGGTAAATGCAACCACCCATACACCTTCTGCGTTAAGTCGATTTCTTTATGTCGAATTGGTCAATCATGACGATTCCGTTGTTTCCATGGTCAAAGTTCGCAAAGATTCATTGGGCTTTTCAGGTTTCATTAAGCTGAACCCAAAACTCTCATCCGGGTATTACTCCCTGCGCACATTTACTTATTGGATGCAAAATGCATCCGCGGAAAGTTTTTTTACAAAAAATATTTACATCGGCAATAGCCTGGCGGATGTTGTTCCCGGCAAAAAAAGTAACCCCGCTCCGATAAATGATTTTGATGTGCAATTCTTTCCTGAAAGCGGTGTCCTCGTGGATGACAATATGCAGGTTGTAGCCTTTAAGGCAATTGGAATGGATGGTTTGTCCGTTGAAGTAACAGGTAAAATCTTTAATAGCAGCAATCGGACAGTTGCAGAATTTTCCTCCTTGAACAAAGGAATGGGTAAGTTCATTATTAAGCCAGATAAGGATGAGCGTTATTATGCGGTAGTAAAAAAATCGGATGGAAACGAAAAGCACTTTGACCTACCCCCAGTACAATCAGAGGGGATAGCACTTCACATGATAAATTACGGTGGTAAAATTATCTATGAAGTGATCAATCATTCCAACCGGCCAAATAATACACTTTATATGCTCGTTCATTCCCGTGGAAAAGTCTGCGCACTTTATCCGGTCAATTTATTGGGAGGCAAAATCCTTGAAAATATCCTTCCTGCCGGAATCAATTCTTTTTCACTAATTGACACGCTTGGAAATACACTTTGCGAGAGGCTGATATATAATTGGACACTGAATTTGCCTGAGATAAAGATGCAATCCGATAAAAATACCTATGGCAAACGCGAAGCTGTAAATTTGGATTTCTTTGTTCATCCCGCGTTGGGGAAACCAGCGGATGGAAAGTATTCGGTCAGTGTGACAGACAGCCGAACGGTGTTGAAAGATTCACTGGCTGATAATATTGTTAGTTATTTTTTGATTTCTTCGGATATAAAAGGACATATCGAAGAGCCAACCGCCTATTTTTCAAACAATACTGTCTCGGCACGCGAGAAAATGGATGTTTTGCTTTTGACCCAGGGCTGGCGTCGGTTCAATACTGCTGAGGTAGTAAAAGGGAATATTTCAAAACCGACTTATTATCTCGAACAAGGTCAGGCACTCTCAGGAAAAGTGACAAATATATTGGGAAAACCTTCTAAAAAGTGCGATGTAATCGCGCTTTCCGGGTACAAAAACATCATCAGGACTACGCAAACAGATAGTCTTGGCCGGTACCTGATTGAGGGGATTGAATTTCCTGACAGTACTTCTTTTGTCCTGAAAGCGAATAAGAAAAAAAGTCTGATTGATGTGGAAATAATTCCGGATAAAGACTCCTTCCTGAAATCAGCTTACAAGGTACCGTTGCCGCGAGCGGCCATAATTCCTGCTCCAGCTGAATATTTTCAGCAAAGCAGGGATAAATACTATTTTGAAGGAGGGATGAAGGGGGTTAATCTGGATGAGATCACCGTTGTGGCAGAAAAGAAGAAAAGTAGTTCGGCGAATCAATATTACTCAGGAATGGCCGACTCCCAGCTCACCTCGAAGGATCTCGACAAATTTTCGGGGATGAGTATCATGACTGTTCTCTCCATGGTATCGGGCGTTCAGGTAATGGGTGGACAGGTTTCCATACGAGGCAGTGCAAATAGTCCGCTTTTTTTAGTAGATGGTTTTACAACAGATAGAATTGAAGACATTTCGTATCTCACTACCAATGATATAGCTGAAATATCAGTATTTAAAGGAGCAAGTGCCGCTATCTTTGGATCCCGGGGTGGCAATGGTGCGATTGCGATTACGCTGAAAAGTGGGGAGGAGCTTTCTTCCGGAAGAACGCTCACTTCGTCCAGTTTAGCACATATGGTGCCGCTGGGATATCAGAAACCGACTCAGTTTTATGTGCCCAGGTATGAAGTTGATTCGGTCCGCCAGGTTTCAGTCCCTGATCTTAGAACAACAATTTACTGGAATCCCGGACTCTCATCTGATAGCACCGGAATAATCCACGTTAAATTCTTCACTGCTGATAAGGCCAATAACTATTCCGTTGTTTTGGAAGGAGTTACAAATAGTGGCGATATTTGCCGTTTTGAAGGTGTTTTGAAAAGAGAATAGCGGTATAGGCTATTCTCTTTCTTGAGTACTATTTTTCCTCTTTGCTCTCTTTCTTTAAAGGTTCTTTTGAAAGAAGCTTACCGGTTGCATCAAAATCCAATGCGAGTTTATCTTTACCTTTTGCCGCTTGCATCTCATAGGTGACAACACCTTTTGCATCTGTTGCTTTGGTAATCTCATCTAGCTTGAAGCCTGCGAAATCTTTTGCAAGGATAGCTTTCACTGCTGCAGGCAAATCTGCATTTGTCACTTCGGATTCGGATTCCAGGAATTTTCCGGAAGTATCAAACAATGCGGAAGACTCCACTTTGTTCAAAGTAAAATCAACCTCAAATTCACCCGGCTTCTCAACGCTCCATTTGACTTTTTGTGCCGTTGGGTATTTGGCAGCAAAAGCTGACTTTGCTGCTGCGGGAGCATCTTCTTTTGGCTTTTGGGCAGAAATGGAAATTGTGAATGCTACACAAACCATAAGGGTCATTAATTTTTTCATTTGAACTGTTTTTAAGTATTAATTGGATAAAGGTATTGTTCGAATTTGTAGAAATTTAGGATAAATGGTCAATTACAATTGATTGTCGAATTTTAATTGGGTCTCCCCGGCTTTTTTAAGTTGTCTGCCAAAAGAATAGCTTAACCCAACATATATCATACGCGCACTTCGTTTTCTGATGACTTTCTGATAAAGTTCCGGCGTATCAATCAAGGTATTGTTGGTAAGTGAATTGAACACATCAGAAACGGTAAAAATTACGGCTGCCTTTTTCTTTAGGAGCTCTTGTCTGAAGCCAAGGTTCATTACGAAAGTAGGCAACCTTTTCCCCTGTGGGGTCAACTTTTCCGATACATAATTGGAGTTCAGCTGCATCATCGTACTCTTTGAGAAATTAACGCTCGAATTGAGGTTTAGGGTATATGAAATGTTCGATTTGCTGCTGTTGTATCCCAAACTTGAGGCGTCTATGGTGTTCAAAAATGTATTGGAACTGAAGTTGAGGTTGATGATTTTAGCCAAAGTTGTGGCCACAATGAACTCGAATCCTGCCGAATTACTTTTCGAAAGATTGGCTGCAGTGGTCAGCAGGATCGAATCATTCATATATTTGGTGATGCTGGTCAACCCGTTGTAAGTGTATCGATAATACAGCGTGGAGGTAATAATAGTGGATTTGTTTTTGTATTGATACCCCATTTCAATGGAATGGATCTCCTCGGGTTTCAATCTTGGGTTACCAATCCGTAGGTTGTAGGGATCCTGGTATTCAGGGAATGGGTTCATTTCATCCCCTTCAGGACGGCGGATACGATGACTGTAATTAAGCTGGAACTCATGCGAAGCGTCCTTGTTATAAGATAGATGCAGCGAAGGATACAACCTGAAATAGCGGTTATTGAACAGGCTGTCTGTGGTAACCTGTTCGGATTTAACCAGTGCCTGTTCGGCCCGTAATCCGCCCAGGATCCCAAAATTCCCAAGCTCCTTTTCAAAAGTGGAGTAGAACACATGGATCGATTCGTTGTAAATGAACCTGTTTGACTTTGTAAGATCTTTCTGCCAGCGGCTCGTCTGAGGATTGAGTGTCTCGCCAAAAAAATCCATATCATTTTTTCGGTTTTCAAGGATATACCCCGATTCCAGCTTGCCGGTTTCTGAAAACGGATTCGCGTATTCGACAGACAGTTGCGATTCATTGTCATTCTGTTTGATCAATGTATTGTCAAAGGTAGCAGGGCTGACAGGCATCAGGAAAGGATTGGTATAATGGTTGTCTTCCTGTTCTTTCTGACCGGAAGAGGTATAATCGATCGTCAGTTCATGGCCCTCTTTGTTGAAAGAGTGCTTGTATTTAAGCGCATACTCCAGACTATTTTCAAATTCCGGATCATACCGGATTCGGTCTATATCTTTCGTCAGTTGGTGATTATTGTCTTTGGTTTGTGTATTTGTCAATCCATTTTTTACCTGGTCACGTTTGTCGTAATTTACAGACAGGCCAACCTCGTTTTGTTTGTTGATGGCATAGTCAACTCCACCATTGATGATCTTTGAGATGGGTCTTGCATGTTCTGACGAATTCATTTCGGTATAATTCATTTCGTTGGTCAGCAGGTCGGTACGCTTGCGGGAATCCTGGGTAGTCCTTATCCTGTCGTCCTGCCGGATACTGTAAGAGCCGAAGACATTCACTTTTCCCGAATTGTAATTTCCGATAACGTTTCCATTGTATCGCTGCTCATTTCCGGCATTCGCCTGGATTGTACCATTCATCCCGGCATTTCTATTCTTCTTCAAGACAATATTAATGATCCCCGAAGTACCATCTGGCTTGAATTTAGCCGATGGATTTGTGATGACCTCTATCCGTTCGATAGTGCTAGCCGGCATCTGTTGAAGAACCGCGGCCCTGTTGGTTCCCATCTGTGCGGAAGGCTTCCCGTTGATCAATACCATCACATTTTCTGAGCCTCTCAAACTGATATTGCCGTCAATATCCACAGAAATGGAGGGAACGTTTTGCATCAGATCGCTAGCCGAACCGGTTTTTCCAATCAAATCTTTTCCAACATTAAATACTTTACGATCAATGGTATTGGTGTAGGTTGACCTTTCCCCGATTACCTCAACATCCTTAATCTCCTGACTGGAAGCTGTCAATCCAAGGATACCCGCATTGAAGTTGCGGTTTTTTTCATTGATGGAGATTACTTCGGTTCTCTGTTTCCCAAATCCGATAAAACTGTAGGCGATCTTATATTTCCCAAAATTGACCTTTTCAAAGCTGAATCGCCCTTTTGCATCGGTGGTTGTGCCGGCAATTAGCGAACTGTCGGCCCCGGATTGCAATACAACTGTGGCAAATTCGACGGGAATTTTGCTACCTAAGTCGACGATGATCCCGGTTATGATCCCGGAGGTAGGTCTTTGAGCTGAAACAGAGGTGAATGCGATTAGCAGAATCAACGGAAGAGCGAGTTTACAAGTCATGAATAAGATAAATGAGTATTCGAATTACAAATTATTTGTCTGAAAGATACGGCTGAAGTTTGTGGAAATTTGGGATTGAAGGCTATTTCATAAGTCAAATTTTTTTCGCCAGCACAAAAGAATGGAGATTGTTTTGATATACGTAGGCAAGTGTCAATTGATTTGATTTGCAAATTTCGTCTGCTATGGCAAGACCCAATCCATTTGATGCAGCTGAATTACTTTGTTTTACAAATCGTTTGAAAATATTCTCGGGATTGATGGTCAACGGCGCTCCCGTATTGGAAAAGACCATCTTGTTTTGTTCCGCAGAGATCAATATTTCACCCCGGATAGCACTGTATTTTAGTGCATTGCTGAGCAGATTGTTAATGAGAATCTCCGCGAGTGCGGGATGAATGGAAACTATGAATGGAGTGGATAAATCCAGGGATAGTTTTATCTGTTTCATCTCTAATAGCTCCTCAAGATTGGCCAATCGGGACTCGATCAACCTGCTGAAATCGAGCTCGGATTTTTCTATAAATTGCCTGTTTTCAATTTTTGAAAGCAACAGTAAAACTTCATTCATCTTCGAAAGCCGGTTTACAGTTTCAAAGATTTCATGCAATTGAAGATGCTGAGCCTTTGTAAGGGCAGGATCATTGAGCATCAATTCAAGTTTCGATTTGATGATAGCAAGCGGTGTCTGTATTTCATGCGAGGCATTTTCTGTAAACTCCTTGAGATTAACAAAATCGCCTTGCATTTTTTCAATCATCTCTTCCAGTGTTCGGTTGAGCTGGTCAAATTCAGAGATACCAGTCCGCTCGAAATGAACCTGCTTATTTTCACCTATTTTCCAGGATTTCAACATGGTAGAACTGGAAAAAAAAGGCTGCCAGGCTTTGTTGGAAAGCCATCGATTAAGGAAAAACAGCGCTAGCAGAATCAGAGAAAACAAGAAAACCATAAAATAAATGATGATTGCCTGCAAATCTTCTGATTCAAGAAGGGACTGTAACAGCACAACTTCGAAATAGCGGTCCTGAACAGCTGTTGTAAATACCATTTTACGATAGGGGATAAGTTCCTTTTCATCCTCATCAAAAGCGAGCGTATCCGAAATTGCAGTTTGAATTTCGGCTTTTTGAATTTGTTTGATAAAAATAGAACGATCAGGGGATACAGTAGGGAAACTATTCGTGGGGTAGTTTTGCAAATACAAAATTACATTGGTCTTGCGCGAGTCCAGCATCTCCCTTATATTTTGATCTATAACACGACCCAGCGCAAAATAGAAGAGTACCCCAGCCATCGAAAAGACAACCAGAGTAACCATTAGAAATCGGATATTGATTTTATTTTGCAGCTTCATATCTCAAACGCATAACCCGTTCCATATACATTTCTGAAATAATCGATGCCTGATTTCTCGAGTATTTTCCGGCGGAGATTTTTGATATGGGAATAGACAAAGTTGAAGGTATCTGAGCTATCCGCGAAGTCGCCCCAAAGATGCTCCGCAATCGACTCTTTTGTGAGGACACGACCCTGGTTTGAGATGAAATACAACAGCAGGTCGAACTCCTTTTTTGTTGTTGCAAGAAGTTCTTCTCCAACATATACCTGCCTATTTTCAGGTAGAATTCTAAGTTTCCCGACCATCATTTCCTTCTGGCCTTCAAACTTCCTTCGGCGTAGCAAGGAGTTGATTCGTGAGTTAAGTTCAGACAGGTGAAAAGGTTTGGTGAGGTAGTCGTCAGCCCCTAAATCAAGGCCAACTATTTTATCCTCGAGTGAGTTTTTGGCCGAAATGATGATGATGCCTGTCTCAGGATGGGTTCTTTTAATCTCGCCAACCAATTTCAGACCATTTCCATCCGGCAATCCGATATCAACCAGTACACAATCATATTCATACAGGTTTACTTTTTCTATACCCATTTCCAAAGTTCCGGCTTGCTCTGTGCGGTGGCCTTCCTCTTTCAGAAAAGAACCAATGGTATCCGACAACAACTTCTCATCTTCAATGACCAAAATCTTCACGCAATTGATTTTATTCAAAAATATGGCTAAATTCTGTAGAAAATTAGGATTCTCCCTACAAATTCCGAACCAAATCGAAAATCCGTCTCTTCAACACTTCAACCAGAGGGGAGATACCGAATCGAAAATTTTTGGGAATGATCTTATTTGACCACAACGCTCTTGATGTTCACAAACTCCCGGATACCTAAATAGGAGAGTTCGCGCCCATACCCGCTCTCTTTGATGCCACCGAAAGGAAGCCTGGGATCGGATTTGACGAAATCGTTGACAAAAACGCAACCGGCTTCGAGACCTTTTTCTGCCAGCAATTTGCCTTTGGTCAGATCTGCTGTAAAAACACCTGCACCCAATCCAAAAACGGTATCGTTGGCAATCCTGATGGCCTCTTCAAGGGTCTTGAAACGGTATAATACTGCCACCGGACCAAAAAGCTCTTCGTGGTAAGCCGGCATAGTTGGAGTCACATTTTCCAAAACTGTAGGCGGATAAAATGACGCCTTTCCTTCCGGGATAAAACCTCCCACAAGCAAGGTTGCACCCAATGCACAACTGGCAACAACCTGCTGGTGAAGCTCGTCGCGCAAATCTGTCCGGGCCAGCGGACCGATAGTCGTCTGTGGATCAAGCGGATCACCATATGTTGAGGCGGCCATCAGTCCGGTAAATTCTTCTTTGAAGGCATCGTACACCGCATCGGCAATGATAAACCTTTTTGCTCCGATGCAGCTTTGTCCGGCGTTCAGTAAGCGGCTGGTCACACAAAGGCGGGCAGCAGTGTAAATTTCCGCATCTTCCAAAATCAGATAGGGATCGCTGCCACCGAGCTCGAGCACAGATTTTTTCAAGGCGGCACCGGCTGTTGCAGCTACGGCTTTTCCCGCAGGAGTACTTCCCGTAAGGGTTACTGCCTTGATAAGCGGGTGTTCAATCACTGACTTTACCCGGGAGGAGCCGATCAGTAAAGTACGGAAAACATTTTCGGGGAAACCGGCTTCCATCACCAGTTGCTCAATGGCCAGGGCACAACCCGGGACATTGGATGCATGTTTCAGCACGCCGGTATTGCCTGCCATTAAAGCGGGAGCCAGGAAACGGAACACCTGCCAGAATGGGAAGTTCCAGGGCATGACAGCCAGTATGGTGCCGATGGGCTGGTAGGAGATATAGGATTCGGTAGCCTCAGTGTCGACCGCCTCATTTTTCAGAAAAGCTTCACTGTTTTCGGCATAATAGCCGCATGCCAGGGCGCATTTTTCGATTTCAGCCACAGCTTCCCGTTCGACCTTACCCATTTCAGATACCATCAATGCAGCCAATCGTACCCTGTTTGCCAGCAATTTTGCCTGAAGGTTTTTCATCAAACCGGAACGATGCCCAAAGCTGGTCAGCTTCCACTTTCGGTATGCTGCATCTACCTGTTCGATTATATGGTTAACCTCAGGAGTGGTGTATTCCAGGTAGGTATTGAGCATTTCGCCGGTAAATGGATTGATGGATTGCATGGATGAAAATATTTACTCAAAAATAACAGTTTTTCAAAGATTCCGCTTTTGTTTTACCACCGATTGCAACACTCCGCGCCAGCGAGGAGTGCAAGGTAATCATCGTAATAGAAACGCGAATATTTCGGATAGCAAAATGAATCATCTGCTGTCTGCCCTATGCACCCTGCTCATTTCATCCTTTGGTGTAACGCTTTTGATTTCTTTCCCGTCACTTTTTGTTGTCACAAAAAGTAACCAAAAAAGACTTGACAAAAAGAACTCGCGCCGCCTGCCGGCTCTGCTCAAACAGCTTTTTGTCGAAATGGAATGGGTTTGTTTACGCTTCGCGTGCTTCATCCAACAGTCACTCCTCCACCCCGTCATTGCGGGCTTGACCCGCAATCCCTTGCTGATAGCGCTATTGCGAGCAAAGCGAAGCAATCTGTTGCCCTTCCGCCGCAGGCGCAAATCCG